>BEHS01000205.1 GCA_002898895.1 bacterium HR16
GCCTGCAGCACCACAAGGGCAAAAGCCATCCATATCATGACATTGCGCATGGGACAACAACCTCCTTTTTTGCTTCCGGCAATGGTTTTTCGTTTGTTCAGGAAATTATTCACGCCTTTCCTTCTTTTTCTATCAAAAAGGGAGGCGTGAATAAACATGAATAACGCGCCCCACTATTCCTTCCGGCTGTGTACACAACCACTCCCAGCTAGCCATGTCTCGGGCACCTCACTCCCCTGCAGCGATACCTTCCTACCCCCCGCACGCCTTCACCTCCTGCTCGAACTGCGCTATCGCCTCTGCGCCGTCCAGCACGCCGATTTCTAACGTATAGGTGCGCTCTTCGCCCGGTTCCAGATACTGCAGGCGCCCGGCAGCGCGCTCTTCTACACGCCCCTGCACCAGCGCGTTACCCGGTTCCAGCCCGACCACGTACTCGCCCTGCCCCATCATCTTCCACTGCGTGAAGTAGGGCAGTTCGTTGCGGTTATAGCGCACATAGACACCATATCCCCCCTCGCACGCGCGGTTCACGATACCGCATACCACCGTGCCGTCCGCCTTCGCGCCCATCTTGTGGAAGTACACCTGCTCGTAGAAGCCGGGAGTGGGCGCAATCAAACGGTTCCAGATGGCGATGTCCTTTGCGGCGATTTCGGTGCGCGGGGTTACCTCCTGACTGGGCAGGACCACCTCTGCACCCTCGTCCACCACGGGCCAGCCGAGGTTGATGTGATACAGGATCATGTGCGGGGTGCGTTTGTAACCCAGGTTCTTCACCACATCGTGGATGCGCAGCCATGTCGCGCCCAGCTGTGTCTCGATGCGACGGGTCAGCTGCAGGTTCTCGCCGAACACAATCGCTTCACGTAGACTGCCCTGCGCAAACAGAATGTAGTCCTCTCCGCGCCACTCGCCGCCCCACGAGAGGTGATACGCCGGCGTATACGACGCTCGCCCGTGCAAGCCCAGCTGCTGCCCGTCATCTTCGCTGGGAAAGCCCATTGTGCTGTAACCGCAAGTGGTCACCAGTCCTCCGTAGAAGCCACGTAGCCAGCCGAACTTCTCCGGCTCGTAGGTGTACGGGTGGGCATCGCCTGTGGCGGAACGCCACGCCAGCGGTTTGCCCTTGTAGTGTGCAGAAGAGATGTCCATACCGCGATTGGCTAACACGCTGAAAGTGAGTCCGCTACCCGTCGAGAAATCGAAGCCCAGCACGCCGTCTTCCACACCCTCTACCAGGCGTATCGGCTTCACCCGGGCAACCTGCGAGATGTCGCCTACCTTCTGCAGTAGTTCGCTGACGCTAATGTTCTTGCCGAAGAGGAAAGGCATGGCTTTTAACCTCCTTCATCCTTTTACCAGTTACCAGACGGCTCGGACGGAGCCTCGCCCTCCACTCGCTTATTCTGGAGGGTCGCGCTCTGTTGCGACTCTCTGCCGGTAATACGATTTCGGTGCAAGGGTGAAGAACCTCCTGCCTCGCTCCGCTATCCCTCCCACTCGCCCTTCTTTACCACCGAGCCGAGCGCAAGCCGCACAATCACCCTTGCGGTCTCCTCCTCCGCAAACACCACATAGTCCACCCCACAGCGGCGCAGTTCGGCGATTTTGCCCTCCTCGTGCGTGCGTGCCAGCACGGTCAGGTGAGGATTAATCTCTTTCAGGCGACGCGCGGCAACCATCGCGCTGCTGCTCTCCGGCATGGTCAGGATGGCGATGGTAGCAGTGTGTGGGTTCGCCAGCACCAGCACCTCTCGCGCTTCGGCATCACCGTAAATGGTGGGGATGCCCTGGTTGCGCGCCCGCATAATGCTCTCGGGGTCGAGGTCGATCACCACCACAGGCACTTTGCGTCCCAACAGCTGCTGGGCAACACGGCTGCCCACCCTGCCGAAACCGCACAGGATGACGTGGTCGCGCATCACACTGCGCTGCACCTGCACCTCCTCGCGCAGCTCGCGAAACCGCTCACCACGCACGAAGCGAGCCGCCCATCGTGAAATCACCGGCGAGAGGGCAAAAAGCATCGGCGAGAGGAGCAGAGAAATCACCGACGCGGCGAGGATGGTATTGTATTCGCTGATGGTGTACCAGTTCTTCGTGCGAGCCATCTCGGCAATAACGAACGAAAACTCCCCAATCTGCGCCAGCGACAGCCCCACCGTCACTGCAATACGTGTCGGGAAACCGATAGCGTGAACCAGCCAGGCGATAACGAGCGTCTTGCCCAGCACAATCAGCACCAGAAGCAACAGCACCTGTGTCCACTGCGACGCCAGCATCGAGGGGTCCATTAACATACCCAGCGAGACAAAGAAGAAAATGGCAAACACATCGCGGATGGGAACGATTTCCGCCACAATCTGGCGGCTGTACTCGGACTCGCCGATAATCAGCCCGGTGAGAAACGCGCCGAGCGCCATTGAAAAGCCCAGTGCGTACGTGCCCAGCGCGGTGCCGAAACAAAGGCTCACCGATAGCAGGATGAACAGCTCGCGGGAGTTCCACTGCACCGCATAGCGCAACAGTGCAGGGATAAAGCGCGTTGCCAGCAAGGAGTCACCGGCCAATACCAGCACCGAGCGCAGTAACGTACCGCCCAGCGCGGAGATGCGCTCGGGGGTGAAATCCGCCAGCACCGGCAACATTCCTACCAGCACGATAACCGCCAGGTCCTGCGTAATCGCAATACCCATCGCCAGCACGGAAGCAGTGCTGCCGAGGTCCCCCTGTCTTTCGTATAGCCGAATCATCACCACCGTGCTACTCATCGCCACCACACAACCGGCAACGAGCGCGGGAAACCACGACCAGCCAAGCACCACCATCAGCAGGTAGCCCAGTATGATGGATAGCGCAATCTGCACTCCGCCCGCTATCACCAGCCGCGCCCCAGAACGCAACAGGTCGCTCAGAGAAAGCTCCATCCCCACCACGAACATCATCAGCGCCACACCAAACTCGGAAACCGTGTGCACGGAGGCAGAGTCGATCTGCAGCATCGGGTTCAGCACGCCCAACAATACCCCTGCACTGATATATCCGATGATGATGGGCAGGCGTAGACGATGCGCAACTGCTCCGCCCACCAGCGCAGCCATAATCGCGGCGCTAATCGCCAGAAAAAGCGGATGACCCAGCGTTGCCATACCTCCATTTTACAGGAAAGCGCAAAGCAGGGGAAGTCTTGACAGCGATTCTGAAAATAGGTATAATTTTGTATACTATTTTGTGTGGAGGGAGACCGTTGAAAGCACACGAGCACTTTGTGGACCCGGAAGCGTTGTCTGACCTGCTATTGCGACTGGCTGGGCGCGACGAGCAGTACCCTGCCTATCCCGAATCCCGCAATGCCCAGCGCGAGCTGGCAGATGCCCAGAGAGCGCCCCAGCTTGCTCCCCTGCATCATAACCTGCAGGTGGATGCGGTTGGCTTCTTGCGCCGGCGCGAGATCGCACTGATGCTTCAGAGCGCGACGCTCACCCCGCGCCAGCGCGAGGCGGTGGAGCTTTTCCTGCATGGATATACTTTCGAGGAGATAGGACAGCACTGGGGTATCAGCAAGCAGGCGGCACACAAGCTGTTTCTGCGTGCTTGCGAAGCCATCCGCCAGAGCTGGACAAAGCACCCCCTGCACGGGCTTACGCTAACGTACAGCGAGTGCACCCTGCGCCATTACGCCCGCCGCACTCGCTGGCTAAACCGCGAGGAGGAGACAGAATAGATGCAATGCATCGCGAATCAGGGGGTACAATAAACACAGGAAGGGAAAACGGAGGCAGGCAATTGTTTGGGAAACTGGTGGTAGGCATCACAGGAGCCAGTGGAGCGATTTACGCGGTGCGCTTTTTACAGCACGCCGCCCAGCACTTCGAGCAGCTGATGGTGATTACCTCACAACATGCACTGTCTGTTGCACGCGCTGAGCTGGGTTTGGACATACAACCGGATAACCTGTGCGCCCAGAGCCTGCTTGGTAAACACTACCCGAATATCATATTCCTGAATCCCGGCGACTACTTCACCCCGCCCGCCAGCGGTTCGTTCCGACACGACGGCATGGTGATTATCCCCTGCTCCATGGGCACAGCGGGGCGCATCGCGCACGGCGTGTCAGACGACCTGATAACCCGCGCCGCCGACGTGTGCCTGAAGGAGAGACGCAAGCTCATTCTGGTGGTACGGGAGACGCCGCTCAACCTGATTCACCTGCGCACATTGACTGCGCTGACAGAGGCGGGAGCGGTGGTATTGCCTGCTGCGCCCGCCTTCTACCACCGTCCGCACACCGTGGAAGATCTGGTGGACACCGTAGTTGCGCGCGTACTGCAACAACTGGGAATAAACCAGCACCTTGTCGCCCAGTGGCAGGCGGAGGAGTAGCCGGGCAGGAAAAGGCAGGCTTGACGCCTAAATTAGTAATTGTGCACTTATACCATCTTCTTAAGGAGGCATTCTTACCGTGTCTGCACGCTCCTTTCGCTGGACACTGACCTTGCTACTCATCATCCTCGGGCTGGTGGTGGGGTATCAGGCAACGCCATGGTTCATCGATTCGCTCAAGCGGCTCCTGCCGGAGGCGGTAAACCAGCCCGACACGCCTAATATCCTGGATGACCGTCGTTTCCAGATGACCGTGCGATTCGCCTTGACGGTCGTCGGCGGTCTGGTCGGCGTGATTCTGGGCTCCGAGATATTCCGTTTCGTGCTGAACGTGCAGAAACAGATTGAAAGCGCGTCCACACGCGAAAAAATCGCCATTACCGTGGGGGGCACTTTTGGGGTGCTGTTGACCGTGCCTTTCGCCGTGCTTTTCAGCCGGTACGGTATTGTTGGCATCCCGCTCACGCTGGTGGTGGGTATCACCTTCGTCTACCTGAGCACTGTAGCAGTGCTCAGCATGAAGGAGCTGCGCGTGATGCTTCCGGTCGCGGAAGGCGAAGTGGTCGCGGAAGCACCCAAAATCAAGATACTGGACACCAACGTTATCATCGACGGGCGCATCGCCGACATCTGCCGCACCGGCTTTATTGAGGGGGCGATTTATGTGCCCGGCTTCGTCATCGACGAACTGCAGCATATCGCCGACTCCTCCGACTCACTGCGCCGGGCGCGGGGCAGGCGTGGGCTGGACATCCTCAACCAGATGCAAAAGGAACGCCATCTGGAAGTGCGTACCTATGACGACATGGTAGACCCCAACGAGCCGGTGGATAAACGCCTGGTAAGCCTCGCCAAAAGCATCAACGGCGTTATCGTCACCAATGACTTCAACCTGAACAAAGTGGCAGAGCTCGAAGGGGTGCAGGTATTGAACGTGAACGAGCTTGCCAACGCGCTGAAGCCGGTGGTACTGCCCGGCGAGGAGATGCGCGTGCGCATTATCAAGGAAGGCAACCAGCCCAATCAGGGCGTCGGTTACATGGACGACGGCACGATGATCGTGGTAGAAGGCGGACGCGACTACATCGACCAGGACGTGGACGTGATGGTCACCAGTGTGCTGCAAACCGTCGCGGGCAAAATGATTTTCGCCAGCGTCAAGAGCCAGGAGGGCGAAGGCGGTGAGTGGGTAGACCGCAGTGGTTTACGTCTGCCCACAGCACGCTTGCGCCGCCGCCGATAAACACGGGCAACACCGAAGCGAGAAAGAGGTGGCTGGCGTGGGAGGCACATGCGCCCTGATCCTGGCAGCAGGCAAAGGCGAACGGTTCGGCGGGACGACCGGTAAGCTGTGGCAACCCATCGGGGGCATACCTGTTCTGCTATGGACGCTCCGCACCTTCCACTCACACCCTGAAATCGACCACATCGTGCTGGTAGGGCAGGAAACCGACTTGCCCCGCTTACAGCAGCTGCTCGTGGAGTTCCCCAAAATCGCTTCGGTGGTGCAGGGTGGTAGTGAACGCTGGGAATCGGTGCGTTTCGGGCTGGAGGCGGTTCCCCCGGAAGATGACCACGTGCTGGTGCATGATGCTGCCCGGGCAGCGGTCTCGGCGCAACTGATCTCTCGCGTGCTGCACGCTGCACGTGCAACGGGAGCCGCGCTCCCTGCCCTGCGCCTGCCTGATACGGTGAAATGGGTGGATTCGGGAAACATCGTGCGGGAGACCCTTCCCCGAGAGCGACGTGCAAATGGCGAAACATGGCGCATGATGGCGGTGCAGACACCACAGGGGTTTGCTTTGAATGTGCTGCGCAGCGCGTATGAACGATACGACTTCAGCAAAGGCACTCCCACCGACGACGCGATGATAGTAGAGAGTTTCCACCCTGTCACCGTGGTACCCGGCGACCCACAGAACATCAAACTCACCTACCCCGAAGACCTTGCGAGACTGGAGGCGGTTCTGTTGGGAGGAGGAGAAACGCGCACCGGCTTTGGCTACGATGTGCATCCCTTTGCAGAGGGGCGACGGCTCATGCTCGGCGGAATTGAAATCCCTGCACCGCGCGGTCTGGCAGGGCACTCCGACGCCGATGCGGTGCTGCACGCCATCACCGACGCCCTGCTGGGAGCAGCGGGTATGGATGACATCGGCGCGCTGTTCCCTGATACCGACCCGGCGTATCGCGATGCAGACAGTGCGGAATTGCTACGCCAGGCGTGGGCGCAGGTTCGCGAACGCGGCTGGAATCTGGTGAACGTCGACATCACCGTGCTGGCCGAGTCGCCTCGCCTGCGCCCCTACGTACCGGCGATGCGACAGCGCATCGCTTCAGTACTTCAAACCGAACCTGATACAGTAAACATCAAAGC
>BEHS01000206.1 GCA_002898895.1 bacterium HR16
GTCTGTGATGGCGAACCGTTCATCAGCCACATGGGATACAGGGTACTCTATCGCCAGCACATCTCCCGAAGGGGCAATCTTTGTGCCCTCACGCTCCAGGCGTACCACCAGCTTGCCCCGCTGGACAGGGTTCTGGCAGACTGTCCAGAACAAGCGAGGCTGAGATTGTACTTTCAGCGTGAAGTAGAGCAGGGGAGCCGTAGAGACCTTTGCATCGTGCGGATAGAACGGTGCTGTAATCTCTACCTCCAAGCGTAATCCATGCTTCACCGAATGGGCGGTGTAGCGTACCCCGCACAGACGCAGTTCTTGTTCCACGGCGTCAAATGTGCCCGCCTGTTTCGTAAAGGGCAGGGCAACGACCTCGCCGCCTTCGGTTTCCACACCGATGGTGAGGTCTATAGGCAGGTCTATCCACCGCCCAAGCGCGGAGTGCAGCACATGCTTTGCATAAGGGTCCAGCACCAGCGTGAATCGCGACCCCAATCGGCTAACGGAAGTAGCGAAAAGGTTCATCGGGTGTCCCTCCTCTCAACGGTTGTGACAAAGCACGACCCTCCAGCAGTATTCGGCTCGTCGGGAGTCCGCCTCTCGTGTGGTCTGCGGTTCACACCCTCATACATAGCCTCACTTGTGTCGGGTCACCACCGACCTCCTCAAAAAGCACCAGCACGTTCTGTTCGTGCAGCCAGTCGGCGGGCAGGTGGTAGTAGCGCTGGGTGGGCAAGCCTTCGCCCTCCTGGTACACAGCCTGCAATAACCACTCCTCTGGCTTGCCGGTGCCTGGAACCAGCCAGTACCGCCCGATACACCGCCCATTCAACCACGCCGTGCCTTTGGTCATGCCGGTCAGGTCTAAGACGAGGGGGGTACTGCTCTTTGGACGCTCGAAAGTGGTTTTCCACCAGCAGAGCGGTTTGCCTCGCGCTACCTCGAGACTGCTTTCCCAGCGCACCAGCGCACTGCCTTCGGCGAAAACGCGATAATGCTCGCCTTTCAGCCCTGCTTCGATGCGCCAGGGCGCTTCCAGTGGCTCGCCGCGCCACAGCAGCTTGCCCCAGAAGCCCTTGCGCTCGTCCACCATGTTGCGTTCGCCCAGCATCCAGTCCCCTTTGACCAGTCCCAGCGCGCAGCAGAGTATCGCCAGCGTGTGTTCGCCCGCGCTCAGAGTGAGTTCGAACCGCTGGGTGAAGCTCTCCGGATCGTCCAGATTGCGGTTCTCAGGTAAGGGCGCAGGCGTGGTGGCAACAAACTGCCCGTCAAGGAAGAGATGTACCACGTCCGCCACTCCATGCAGCTCCAGCACGCCGGAGCCCTCCTGATGCGGCAGCACCATCAACTTGGCAACGTACCAGCAGTAATCGGTCTCATCGTGGGTGAACTGCAGCTGCTCCACCGGCTTGTCGGAGAGCACCGGCGGATGGAGGGGAGTCGGCTCGCCATTGGGGAGCGGTTCTACCCACCACTGGAAGGGAGTCAGCTTCGGGTCACAGGCTTCAAAACGTCGCTCCACCACGTATCGCGGTTCTACCTGTGCGGTGTTCATGAGCGGTTGCCCATCGCCGATGATGGTTACCGATTGTGGGGGCAGCTGGTAGCGACGCCCACCATAAGAGACCGACACCGCTTTTTGGGTGTCATCGTTGCACAGGAAAACCAGCGACCGCCCGTCACGCTGATAGGCGTACGCCAGTGCATTCTCCGGCAACTGCTCGGGTTGTGCTCGTTCGCTCTCCACCAGCACAGGGGCATAATCCTGCAGGATTTGGTGCAGGTGCGCCAGATGGTACATCTTGGTGGTGGGCAAGCCGAATTCGTCCAGCGGGGCATCATAGTCATAGCTGGTGGTCTGCAAGAACGAGCCGTCGCGGTCAAAGTTCGTACCACCGTGCCACATGTAGTAGTTCATGCCTGTACCGCCCGCAGCGAAGAAACGCGCCGCCGCATACGCTATGTTTTCGGGGGTGCGCCGGTTGTGTGGATAGCCCCACATGTCGTACCAGCCGGGCCAGTGTTCCGTCCACAGCGCGGGCTTATTGGGATACCGGGCGAAGTATTCGTCCAGCAGGGGATGGGCGTAAAAAGCGTTGATGGTTTCGATGATGCCCGGCGCGCTACCCTTGCACATCACCCACGGCACGCCGACCTGCAGGGATTCCGCCATTTCCGCGATGCGCTTCAGGTATCGCTCGCCCTCCTCGCCATAGCGCCATGCGATGTTGCCATACTCGTTTTCAATCTGTGCGAGGATGATGGGACCGCCGTTCGGAGCAAAGTAGGGGCGCACATAGTCGCAGAACAGGCGTACCCATCCCTCCATCTCCCGCAGGAACGGTTCGTTATCGGTGCGCATCTGGATGCCGGGCACATCGCGCAGCCAGGCGGGCAAACCGCCGTAGTTGGTTTCCGCGCAGATATAAGGACCGATGCGCAGGATAACGTACAGTCCCAGTTCGTGCGCTATATCCAGAAAGCGACGGATATCCAGCCTGTCGGAGAAGTCGTACACCCCGCGGCGTCGCTCATGTAGATTCCAGAAGACGTAGGTCTCGATGGCATTCAACCCCGCCTCTTTGCTGCGCTCCATCAGGGAACGCCACATCCCGGGGGTGCTTCGTGGATAGTGTATCGCTCCGCTCAGGAGCAATGTGCGTTTTCCGTTAATGGTGACAGCACGATAATCGTAACCGATGGTTGGCATGGTATTCCTCTCTGTTTCCCCTTATCTCTTACATGAACATTTAAGGATGCGACGGAGCGCGTCCCTCCAGACGTCATCCTGTGGAGGGTCACGCTCTGTCGTGACCACAATAGACCAGCAGTAGTATCGAAACTTCGCATCGAAGGCTATTCTCTCCTCGGGGCAGGGCGCTGCTCGAAATAGTGCGGGTTCTCCTCCTCTAACACGTGATGCCGGAACGCCTCAATCAACCGCTCCGCTTCCGAGCGCAACCGGAAAGTGCCTTTCACCTCGCCCTGCCACACATCCTCCTGCACCCATTCGGGCACGGGCATGAAGACTACCGGCTCAGGCGTATCCACCTCTACGCACAAAATCAACGGCGCGCCCGGGTTGTCATGCAAAAAGACGAACTCCAGCACCACGCTGTGCGGAGTATAGCGCGTGCCGCCCATCTGCACTTCGCGCATCTGCACCGCCTCCTCAAACCTCTTGCGGTCAAAGTGCCCGATGGGCGGTGCCTGCTTGTGCTGTAGCGCTTCCAGAACCTGTTTGCGGGTGGCGTTGGTGAACTCACGCAGGGTCATTGCTATCACCTCACCTCTGGCGGTTATCTAACCACTCCTCCACCTCCTCGATGCTCCGCTGGTAGTATCCTATTTCTTGTTGTAGCTCCTGCAGGGTCTCCAGCAGACCTTCGGGAGGTTCGGGAGTAGCTTGCGGTTGAGAATGCAGCAGCAGCACCCTATCGTGCAGCACATCCAGCGCCACCAGCCACTGATGCACCTGCGCTTCTATCTGCCGTGCCTGCAACAGGGCGCGGTTACGCTGGCGGCGTGCCTCCTCCAGCTGCTTTAGCGTCAACCGATATGTAATCGCCAGCTCGATTTCGCCGCGATGTTCATACCACCATGCCAGCGCGGTGTACCATAATCGTTGAAGCCACCTGTCGGGCGGCACGTGAATCAGAATGCGGTCCTGCTGCAGCAGGTGTTCGTAGATACCCGCCTGCAGGCGCTGCAGGCGTTCGGGCAGTTCGCGCAGGCACTCCCTGCCATGTTGAGGCAAGGAACGATAGGCGCGCAAGATTTTGGCGGCGCGTTCTCGTGCCTGACGCCACAGCGCTTGCGTGCGCCCATGCCGCAGCCGGCGTGCTCGCCACTGTTGCCATTTCTCCAGCCAGGCACGCAGAATCATGGTCATTGCCCTTTACAGCACCGGCCTGTGCCGATGCCAGTCGGTTGCCTGCTCGAAGGTATAGGCGACGCGCAACACGGTCTCTTCGTCCCACGGCTTGCCAATAATTTGCAAACCGATGGGAAGCCCGTTATGGAATCCGCATGGCATCGCCAGGGCAGGAAGTCCTGCAATGTTTACCGGAATGGTACACACATCCGCCAGCTTCATCGCCAGCGGGTCGTCTGCCTTCTCGCCGATGCGGAACGCCACCGTCGGCGAGGTGGGCGTGATGAGCACATCATATTGCTCGAACGCGCGGTCGAAGTCACGGCGGATGAGCGTACGCACCTGTTGCGCCTTCAGGTAGTAGGCGTCGTAGTAACCGGCGGAGAGCGCGTAGGTTCCTATCATGATGCGCTGTTTTACCTCCGCACCGAAACCTTCGCCGCGTGTCTTTTCTACCATGCCAATGTGTCCTGCCAGCTCCTGGGTGCGCCAGCCGTACTTCACACCGTCGTAGCGAGCGAGGTTAGAGCTTGCCTCCGCCGGCGCGAGGATGTAGTAACACGCCAAACCGTACTCGATGTAGGGTAGGGAGGTCTCCTCCGCCGTAGCGCCAAGGTTCTCCAGCAAGCGGACCGCCTGATATACTGCCTCTGCCACCTCAGGCGCGACGCCCTGCGCGAAGAACTCTTTGGGCACACCGATGCGCAAACCTTTCACATCCGACACCAGCGCGGCGGTGAAGTCAGGCACAGGCACGTCCACGCTGGTGGAGTCACGACGGTCTTTGCCGCAGATGGCGTTCAGCAGGATGGCGCAGTCGGTGACATCTTTGGTGATAGGACCAATCTGGTCAAGCGAGGAGGCGTAAGCCACCAGACCGTACCGGCTGACCCGCCCGTAAGTCGGTTTCATCCCCACCACGCCGCATAGCGCAGCAGGCTGGCGAATGGAACCACCCGTATCCGAGCCTAAAGCGGCTATGCACATATCCGCCGCCACTGCCGCCGCCGAGCCACCACTGCTGCCTCCCGGAACACAGTCCAGATTCCACGGGTTGCGGGTGACGAAGAAAGCCGAGTTCTCGGTGGAGGAGCCCATTGCGAACTCGTCCATGTTGGTCTTTCCGGTAAACACCGCATAGCGCTGGCGCAGCTGTTCCACCACGTGCGCATCGAACGGCGGCACGAAGTTCTGCAGTATCTTCGAAGCGCAGGTAGTCAACACCCCGCGCGTGCACAGGTTGTCTTTCAGGGCGATGGGAATGCCGGTCAGAACATCTGCGCCGTCGCCTGCCTGTAGCAGACTGTCCGCCTCCTCCGCCTGTTGCATCGCCAGGTCCGGCGTCAACGTGATGTAGGCGCGTACTCGCGGTTCCACCGCCTCGATGCGTTCCAGCACCGCCTGCGTGAGTTCGCGGCTGCTGATTTCACGCTTGCGCAGCAGGTCGTATGCTTCATGGATGGTCAGGGTATGTAAACCGTTCATCGCTTCTCCGTGCTGTGTGTTCACGCTTTTGTAGTGTTTGACCTCTCTTCGATTTTGGGATGTGCCTATTCTGAGCCGAAAAGACGTTTCAGTCTACCTTGTTCTGCTGAGCGTTAGCGAAGCATCTCAACATGACGACACAACGAGATTCTTCGCTTCGCTCAGAATGACAGTCCTGACGCACTCTTTGTCCTGCTGAGCGTTAGCGAAGCACCTCAGCGTGATGATACAACGAGATTCTTCGCTTCGTCACTCTGGAGGGCGAACTTCCCAGTGAGCCCCAAGCGTATGCATCGCAACGGCTCGGACGGAGCCTCGCCCTCCACATAATTGTGCTGGAGGGTCGCGCTCTGTCGCGACCACAACCAGACGGTTCAGCAGGAGCCTCGCCTTCCAGCCACTTGCCTTGTCAGCCACACACCATTATACCGCTCTTGCAAGCAGTTGTCATTTCGTGAAGGCGCGCTGCACCTTGGCGATGGCGGTGGCGATGTCTGCCATATCCTCCTCGTCGCCAAGCAGCATGTTCTGGTACAGCCACACTGCCTCTTCCGCGCAGGCACGCTCACATACCGGGCAGTACACCTTCGAGTAGTCCTTCAACATACTGCGCCGACACAGGTCATTGGAAGCAGGGCGGTTCACGAAAACGCGCTCTTTGTAAAGCGGCACGTATCCCGCACTGCAGGGAACGCCTTCTGCGTTCAGCGCTCGCAGGAACTCTTCGCGAGGTCTTCCGCCAAAGGCTTCTTTGTTGTACCGAAAGATATATAGATGATAGGCATGGCGCGTCACGCGCGGGTCAGGACGCGGAGGACGGATGCCCGGAATCTGGCTGAGCAGCTCGGTAAGTTTCTGCGCGTTGCGGGTGCGTCTTTCGGTCTGTTCTGGCAGGCGTCGCAGCTGGCACAACAGTATCGCCGCCTGAAACTCGGTCATGCGGAAATTGCCACCCAGCACGTGATGCTCGTACCAGCGTCCACCGCGCACTCGCCCAACGTTATGCACCGACCATATCTGGTCAGCCCAGTGCGGGTCATTGGTGATGACCGCGCCGCCCTCTCCCGCGTTCAGGTTCTTGCTTGCCTGAAAGCTGAAACAGCCCATATCGCCGATTGCGCCCACTTTGGTACCTTTCCACTCGGCAGCGTGTGCCTGCGCGGCGTCCTCGATAACCAGCAGGTTGTGCTTGCGGGCAACCTCCAGCACGCCGTCCATATCGGCAGGACAACCGGCAATGTGCACCGGAATGACGGCACGGGTGCGCGGGGTAATGGCTTCTTCAACCTTTGCGGGGTCTATGTTCAGGCTCTCCTCCTCTACATCCACGAACACGGGCGTTGCGCCTACCGCCAGCACGGCGGTTGCTGTGGCAATGAAGGTGTAGGGAGGCAC
>BEHS01000207.1 GCA_002898895.1 bacterium HR16
TCAACCCGAAACTCAAAACACAGCAGGTAGAGGCCATTACCAACAGCATCCTCGCATTCAGCTGGTACTAGCGCGTAGACCCGCGTCTGGTGGTGGCGATGGTGCTGGCGGAGTCAGGGTTCCGTCCCGACGCGGTGTCGCGTGCAGGAGCAATGGGGTTGGGGCAGTTGATGCCGGGCACCGCGCGCGGTTTAGGGGTGAGCAATCCCTTCGACCCGGTGCAGAACCTGGCGGGTGCGATACGCCTGCTGCACGGGCATCTGAACACCTATTCCGGCGGTCGCGCTTACCGCGAGGGCACGGTCAGCTGGAACGACATCATCCTCGCGATGGCAGCATATAACGCCGGCTCCGGCGCGGTGCGTAAATACGGAGGAGTACCCCCTTACCGCGAGACGCAAACGTACGTGAAGCGAGTGATCGCGCTGTACAAGCAGCTGTGCGGGATGAAGTGAAAGCGCATCACCGCGTATAGTACTTCCATCGGCACTTCAGCTCCACGCTCTTGCCCGGCGCGAGGGAAATCTTCCACACTATCTGGCTGAGCGGGTTCAACGCTGAAGTGGGGTAGCCGCTACCGTCTATGATGACCGGGCGTCCCGCTACTGTTCGCTTGCTCACCTCCGCCTCTGGGGTCGTGCTGTCTACTTCGCCCACCACCTGGCGGGTGACCTCCAGGTCCACTGCTTTCTCCGAGTAGTTCGTGATGGTTAGCGTGCCCTCCATCTCCACGAGGGTATAATCCACCCCGCTAATCGTGGTGGCTTTCGCGGTGCGTTTCAGCTCCTTGTCGGTCTGTTTGACGGGAATGTTCACCGCCGTGCCGATGGCTATGTCCGTGGTACCCCCACGTGGCGTGTAGGTGATGGTATCCTGAGCCAGGACGGTCTCCCCGCTGAACAGCAGTATCGGTGCGGTGGTGAACGGATGCTCGGTGGTGTTGGTCAGTCGTACGCGGTGAATCACCTTCGGCGCAGCAAGCGCGGACTGTACCTCGGCGGTGCGAGGCTCTGATGGCGAAGGCGCGGGCGGCGTACTGCCGAACGGCGGAACATACAGGGTGTACACGTCTTTGTACTTCAGCGTGTACTCGGAGACGGGCAGGGTCATGCGCTCCCCCTTGCGCAGGGAAACGTTCTTCACCGTGAAGACGAACAGGTCTTCGCTCGCTCCCGTGCCCGCCACCTCAGGACCGAGGTCGGGAGCGGGAGGCGGAGGTGTGCCTTCTTCCTCGTAAAGAGCGCCTCCGACCGCGCGCGGAGCCTGTGCCATGAGCGCGTTGGAGAGCGTCCGCCCCGCATCGGTGCGGAAGTACTGGGAGAGCTGGGCAAAGGTCTGCTGGAGTCCGATGGGGTCACGGGTATCTTTATAGGCGAACGATGGCACACCGATGACCAGGTCTACCGTCGCGTTGCGAAAGTCGGTTAGCTCGTTGATAACCGACGCTTGCAGGAACATCTTCGCGTTGCCTTTGCCGTCCAGCACCAGCCGGTACTGGGGGATCCAGCGTACGCCTTTCTGCACGTACATCATGCCCACCTGTGCTCGTTTCTGCGGCTGACGGTTACCCCAGTTCAGGTGTAGCGTGAGCAGGTTGCGGAACTCTGCGTCCGTTGTGGCTGTGGCATAATCGCCGAGGAAGGTCACGTCCAGCACGCGGTCCAGATTCATCGCCCTGGTGCCTTCATCCGTCTTCAACAGAAGGATGTTGCCCTTCAGGGGCAGCTTATCGCCCGTATTAGGTGGGCTGATGGCTTCCAGCTCCTCAGGCGAGCAGGCGGGTACGTCGACGATAACACCTGTGTACCTGGTGCCCGAGATCTCTGTGAGCACTACTTTCGCGCCCACGTTTGCCTCCAGTATCTCGCGTATGCTCAGCGCAGTATGCTTCAGGCTCACTCTACGCTGTCCGGCAACCACCGCCTGCAGCTTCGCCTGCGGGCTGGCGCAATACGCCCAGAATGTTCCCAGAATGGGCGCGGGCAGGTAGTCCAGTACCACGTTGCCACGCTCGTCGGTGGGCATATCCCCTTCATGAATGACGTAAGCGTGGCCGTCTTTGAACACAACCAGCTCCTTCACCGGCATCTGTGCCAGCGCGCCCTGTGGCGCAGTGGTTTGTGCCAGCGCATGTAGCCACATCATCTGACACCATAACAAAACCGCAAGCACGCCTCCTCTCATTCCGGTCGCCTCCTGAAAGCATTTTGCTTTTCGCTAATTGGACTGCGCGGGAGCAGGCAAGGTTACCCGCCCCCGGTCTCCTTTGAAGAGGTTTGGAGAAAAGAGTCATCATAGTGTATACTTTGTAATACTAACAGCTCACACAACATGTCCGTCAAGATAATCGGGAAGAAGGTGCGTTCCGCGATGGGGTCGACTGGAGAAAACGAGTTACGCTATCGTGCGTTGTTTGAATGCGCTCAGGACGGCATCTTTTTATTCGATGCGGACACCGGACGTTTCATCGAGGTGAACGGAGCCTTCCTGCGCATGTTCGGCTATTCCCCTGAGCAAATCGCCCAAATGACCATCTTCGACTTGCCTGAGGATAGCGAGGAGAACATCCGCCGCAACATCCAGAGGGTGCTTCAGCATGGCTACTGGCAGTTGGGAGAGCGTACCTACCGTTGTGCTGACGGCTCCCTGCTGCAGATAGAGGTCTATGCTTCCCTGTTGAACCTGCAAGACCGCCGCTACATTATGGCGGTAGCACGCGACATCACCGAGCGCAAGCGCAGCGAGCGAGAGCGTCAACGAATGCGCGAGCAGCTGGAACAGGCGCGTAAGATGGAGACCGTTGGCACACTGGCGGCAGGCATAGCGCATGATTTCAATAATCTGCTAACGGCGATCATGGGCAACGCCGAACTGCTGCAGATTATCTACGCCGGCGACGCGCAAGTGGAGGAGCGCGCCCAGCAGATTCTACAGGCGTGCGAACGGGGTAAAAACATGGTGAACGCTCTGCTCACCTTCAGCCGGCGCGGCATTACAGATATGCGCCCGCGACATCTGAACGAGCTGGTTCTTGCCTCTCAACAAATCCTGAGCTACATGCTACCAGCCAGCATCCGTGTGGAAACCCATTTGCAGTCCGACTTGCCTGCGGTAAACGCCGACGCCACGCAGATGGAGCAGATGATAATGAACCTGTGCGTGAACTCCAGAGACGCCATGCCCAGCGGTGGCACGATTACCCTGCGCACTTACAGGGTCACGCTGGATGCTCCATGCGTCATGTCGGGCACTGAACTGCCCCCGGGAGAATACGTCTGCCTGGAAGTGGAGGACACCGGCGGAGGCATTCCACCGGAATATCTACCGCACATCTTTGAACCTTTCTTCACCACCAAGCCGGTGGGCAGAGGCACCGGTCTGGGGCTGGCTACCGTATACGGTATTGTGCTGGCACACGGCGGAGGCATCGAGGTGCAGTCCTGTGTTGGAGTAGGCACATGTTTTCGCATTTTCCTGCCTGCCATGTCGGAAGGAAAAGATACGCCTCAAGCTGGTGAAGAGCCGCCTGTGCCTCATTCATTTCGCGGGGTACGGGTGTTGTTCGTCGACGACGAGGCGCTTATCCGCGAGATGATCGCACATACGCTTCGGCAGGAAGGATATGAAGTGGAGACCGCTTCTAACGGCGAGGAGGCGCTGCAGATGATACGTGAGCGAGATACGTCTTACTATCATCTGCTCATTACCGACCTGACCATGCCGGGCTTAGGCGGTATCGCGCTGGCGTGGCAGGTTTATCAAATAGCCCCACGCCTGCCGGTTATCCTTTGCAGCGGTTACGGCACGGAGGTTGCTGAGCAGGTGGAAAACGTCCCGAACGTGGTATCCTATCTTCAGAAGCCATACCGGCGTCGGCAGTTGCTGGAGGCGGTGGAACATGCGTTAGGGGGCTAGTTTCCTTCCGTCACCACCCTGGCTGTTTGCGCTGACCGCCGGTACCACTGCTCGGCAAACGACGCACTCTCCGCCCCCGGCAGGGTCACATAGCGCAGGCGAACGCCCTGCATCTTGCTGGTGCTGAAGCCAATACCGCCCATCGCCGAGCTGTCCCAGTAGACAATCGCGTCCATCGGCGTCAGCGCAAGACAGGCGTGCGCCCAGCGCGACGAGTAAACCGCATACCAGCGTGGCTCCTTCGTCGCGCCCATGACGCCCTCGGCTTCTCCTCTGCCGTCCACCCGTGCTTTTACGCCGCCACTGTCTTCGTAGTTGCCCTCCTGGCGGTAGAAGGCGCGGCTATAGGTTGCTTCGTTTGTGCTGGTCTCTATCTCCACATCGAAATACTGCGGATAGAATGTGTACCGCTTGGTGTAGGTGACACCGCCTTGCAGTTCACGCGACACGCGCACTATCGTGCGTACCGGTCCGTGCGCCAGCAGTTCTACATGCGCTGGCCTGGTACTCTGTTCTTCCACCCAGCCCGTTTTCCCGGAGGAGAAAACCAGCTGGCTGATAAACGGTTCTCCAAAAGGCGGTAGCGCGCTCCCGCTCGCGATGGGACGGCGGTAGACATCGGGGTTGGCGGCAGCGATGTTGCGAGGTACTCCTTCCCGCAGTTGTAACATGTAGGTCTCACGCCAGATGTAAGCGCTTTCCGCGTGCCACGGATGAGGTGCTCTGGGGGGCAGCACGGCGCCCGCCCGGCGCATCCCGTAGAGAGCCACCCGCTGCACGCTACCCGCAGGCATCCTGCCCGGAATCACGAACACGACCTCCGTACGCCCATCGACGCGATCACACTGGACGGGTATCTCCCCTGCCAGCTTCCCATCCTCACCCAGCAGGTAGGCGCGCACCGATTCGGGGGTAAACAGCACATTCTCTATGGGCACAACCACTACCTCGTCATCCCTGTCTATCGTGCCTGCTTCCACGCGCAACGTGAGCCGGATGTCCCAGCGTTTCAGGTCACGCTGTATCTGCACAGGGGCACGGGAGGTATTGACGCCTGTTGCAATCTCTTTCACATCTGTGCCCAGCGTTGCCTCCGCAATCAGGATACGAGTGCCGTCCAGACGCGAGGAATCGAGATTCAAGGTCAGCGTCTGCTCGGCGCGGGCGTCCAGCGATATTTTGCCTTGCCACAGCCGGTATGCAGGAATTCGCTCATCGGCATATATTGCCAGTCGCACGCTTTGCGCAGGAGCAAAACCGCCGTTTCGCACCCTCATTTTGACCGCAATCGGCTTGCCCTGTGCAGGGTTTGGAGTCAGTACCTGCAGGTTTACTGCGATATCGGGATGGCGTGTGTGCCCGCCCCACAGGATGTCGTAGAGGCTCTTGCTGTTCCAGTCTGTGCCCACGCGCAGCTGTATCTGCCCATCGTCAATCCACTCGTACTGTGACTGTCCTGTTCGTTCCCCCAGAGAGGAGAGATAGTAAACCAGCATGGTGCGCCTGTCCCAACCCTTTACCACACTGCGCAGGTCAATACGCACTCTACTGCGCTTCGCAAAGGCTTCCACGCGTACCTGTTCGCTATCTATCCTCCGCAGGAACACCCACTCGGAAGGTGTTTCACGGAAGTAATAGCCATCCGCGCGCACGGTGGTTACCGTCTCTCCGTTTACCAACACCCGGCTCTGTTCGATGCGTGGTCCCTTTACCCAGAAGCCGTATCGGGGCAGAACGATATCCCTGCTGTTCACCTTCAGCGTGTACGGCTCCTCACCGAAGTTAACCACGCACACCGTGCCGTCGGCAAAGCGGGTGCGTTGCACTGCGCGGTCGGGCGTCAGGAACTCATGGCTGGTCATCTCATATAGCGCAACCGCCTCATGCAGTTTGCTTGTCAGGCGGTAGGTGCGCACGAATCGCTGTCTGTCACGATTCCACGCTCCCTGCGGGTCTAACCACATTAGCGGAATGGTACCGTAGAGGATATTGAACAGGTCTTTTCTGTTCGTTATTTCCGGGTCCACCTGTAACAGCCAGTCGGACGAGTCGCCCCAGTACCAGGTAGACACCACGCAATCGTGGAACACCAGCTCCCACAATGGGATGCGATACCGATGCCCGATACCCCACTTTTCGTATTCGCTCCATGCCGGCAGTTGATTGCCCCAGGGGTCGGTGAAACGCTGTTCCTTGCTTTGCGGACGGATCAGATGCCCGGCGGGCCACGAGAACTGGTAGCTGCTCATCATGCCCTCGATGTAATCCAGATAGGGCACAGCCCACCAGATGCCATGCTCGCCTCCTACCACCAGCCCCAACGAGCGCACGTAAGCCAGCAGTTTCTGTCCGCATGCCCGCTTGTCGGCGCGCGTGAGCGGGTGTTTGGCATCGTAGCATTCATACAGCCCCTCCGCCGTGGTCACGTCAATAAAACGGGCGAGGAAGGGATGGGCTTTCAGAGCAGAGGGTATTACCTTCTGCGCTGCGCGAAGCCACAGCGCGGGACATCGCTTCATGTACTGCAGTCCTTCCATCGTGCGCCATGCGGTCATGCGCTCACCGTCGGCTTTCAACACCGCGCTATCGGGCAAAAGGTCGTGGTTCGAGTCGATACGCTCCTCGCTCTGCGCGGGCAGGATGTCGGTATAGTTATCGTACTCGCTGGTGAGGTAACCTGCCTCTACCGCTTTCTGCATCGCGTCTCGGCTGGCAGTGCCATGCAGGACCAGTTTGTCTACACCGAGCAGTTTTGCTTCCTGCACGAACTGAGCGTAGTTTACTCCCCACACCCCCCACACATCTGCCGCGCCGAACAGCTTT
>BEHS01000208.1 GCA_002898895.1 bacterium HR16
AGTACACCTTGCCACTACATAAAATGAGGCGTTTCACGCGCTTTGCCTCCCGCGCGGAACGCTTATCGTGCAGCAAGTGGTAGAACCGCCCCATCGCCAGCTCCTGCGGCGAGGAGACCGCCATCGGATGGCGTAGCAGGCTCTTGGGCGTCAACAGCACCAGCGGGCGCGGGTCTACCCGAAGCAGCTTCGCCTGTCGACGCAGAATGTGGAAGTACTGCGCAGGCGTCGAGCAGTTCGCCACGATGATATTATTCTCCGCCGCCAGCTGTAGGAACCGCTCCAGACGTGCGCTGGAGTGCTCCGGACCCTGCCCTTCGTAGCCGTGCGGCAGAAGCAACACCAGACCACTGCGCTGTCCCCACTTGGAACGCCCCGACACGATAAACTGGTCAATGATGACCTGTGCGGAGTTGGCGAAATCGCCGTACTGTGCTTCCCATAACACCAGCGTATCCGGCGCCTGCACACCGTAGCCGTACTCGAAGCCCAGCACCGCCGCCTCCGAGAGGGGGCTATCCCACACCTCGAACGATGCCTTCGCGGACGGCAGGTTCTGCAGGATGTTGTACTCCGCTCCCGTCTGAACGTCATGCAGCACCAGATGCCGCTGGCTGAAGGTTCCGCGTGTCACGTCCTGCCCGGTCAGGCGAATGGGCGTTCCCTCAGCGAGGACGGACGCAAAGGCGAGCGCTTCTGCATGTGCCCAGTCGATGCTACCGTCCGATGTGAACACCTCACGCCGCCGGGCAAAGGGGCGTTGCAGTTTCGGGTGCAGGTGGAAATCGTTGGGGAGATGCGTGATTTCGGCGTTCAACCGTTGCAGTACCGCAAATTCTACGGCGGTTTCGATGCCCCCCTCCGCCTCGAGACTGCCCAGCCCGCCGCGTTCGCCTCCCGCTTCCAGGCCCGCCAGCGGTCTGCGGATGTGCAGATCTATCTCGTCAGCCACTTTGCGTCTTAAAGCGTGCAGGCGTTCTATCGCGTCCTGCAGCTTTTTGTCCGCTTCTTGCTGAGTAATCAACCCCTTCTGCACCAGTCGGCGCACCCACAGCTCGCGCACGGTGGGATGCCGGGCGATGCGCGCGTACATCTGGGGCTGGGTGAAAGTTGGCTCATCGTTTTCGTTGTGCCCCCACCGCCGATAGCCCACAAGGTCGATGATAACGTCTTTCAAAAACCGCTCACGGTAGGCGTGCGCCAGACGAACGGCGGTTAAACAGGCTTCGGGGTCGTCGGCGTTCACATGGATTATCGGTAGATCGAAGCCTTTGGCGAGGTCGCTGGCGTAATCGGTGGAACGCCCGTGCTGAGGCAGTGTGGTGAAGCCAATCTGATTGTTCAGAATCAGGTGGATGGTGCCTCCTGTGCGGTAGCCGGGCAGGCGATACAGGTTGAGCGTCTCCGCCACAATGCCCTGAGCAGGGAACGCCGCGTCGCCGTGTATCAACACCGCCAGCGAGATGCGCTCGTCTTGCCGGGGCGCGCCCGGCTGGTCGCGCTTCTCACCGCAGGCACGGGTCATTCCCTCCACCACCGGGTTGACCCACTCCAGATGGCTGGGGTTCGGAGCCAGATACACCTCTACGCTGACTTCCTCACCACCTTTGTATGCACGACGCGCGCCCAGATGGTACTTCACATCGCCTGTCCAGCCTTCGTCGCTGCTGCCGCTGTAGGAGACGCCCGGCGACTGGTATACGCCAAGAAACTCGGCGATGATTTGCTCATAGGGTTTGCCCAGAATATGCGCCAGCACGTTGAGCCTGCCGCGGTGCGCCATGCCCAGCAGGATATAGCGCGTGCCCACTTCCGCTGCCGCGCCGATGAGCTCGTCCAGCATCGGTATCATCACGCCCAGCCCTTCCAGCGAGAAGCGGATATGCCCGGGGAAAGCCCGATGCAGGAACCGCTCCAGCGCACCTACCTCGGTGAGGCGGTCGAGCAGCGCCATTTCGTCTATTGGGTCGTTGGGCGGAGCGTATCGGCGCGATTCCACCGCCTCTTCCCACCAGGCGCGCTCTTCCGCCTGCTCCAGATGCTCGAACTCGTAGCCCAGCGTTCCCTGATATACCTCACGCATCCTCTGGATAACCGTCAGCGCGTCGGGGGCGCCTGCGCTGAGCACGCCGCCTACCACGTCGGCGGGTAGAGAGCGCAAATCGCTCTCCGTGATGCCGTGTACCTCAGGTAAGAGGGACGGGTCGCCCGGTGGCGGAGTGCCCAGCGGGTCCAGCTGCGCTGCACGGTGACCGTACGCGCGGATAGCCCTTACCAGCGATACCGCCCCCGCAATCTGTCGGCAGGTGTAGCCTGCTCTCTCAGCCGCAGTTATCTCCGCCTCGGCTGTCGGCGGCGCGCCGAAACGCTCAAACAGCTCGCGAATCGCGGTGGGTACCCGCTGAGGGTCACGCTGATAAAGCTCGTATACCTCCGCAAGGTAGGCAAGGTTGAGCGGAGAGAACCGTTGCCACAGATTATCGCTCACAGGTTGGTTCATGGTTTTACCGCCGTAGTATCGGTCTATTGTGTCATGCTGAGCGTCAGCGAAGCATCTCGGTCTATCGTTCGCACGAGATTCTTCGCTTCGCTCAGAATGACAGGACAAGCGCGACCGGTACGCCTATGTCCAAATAACCACGTACGATAGTAGTGCTATGCATAATCCGCGTGTAACTCCGTATCGAATAGAATCTTACCCTCTCAGGGCAGGCTCGTCAACCGGTTGAGAATCTACGTTAAACGACAAAAATTTCCATTTTGACAAGGTTTCTTTTCTTTCCTCCTCGAAACGCCCCCTCTTAAACCGCCTTGATTGGATTCTCCGCAAACAATTTTCGAAAATTTTTGCTCGTACACCCCCAAAAACCCCGTTTGTGGTACGATTCTTGCATATATATATGGATGGAGAGCCTGAGCAGGCGCACCCTGCTACCCCGAGGAGGGAAGGAATACCGCTACTTCTGGCGGTGGTTCGTTTACGAGAGAGGAGAGTCGGTCCGTTGCGGCACTTGTAGAAACTGCGGGAATGTGCATCAGCTGTGAAAAATTTTTTGGGGAAGACGGGGTTTCCCTGTTGACAAACTTGCGCCGGTGCGCTACAATGAGCTCAGGTTATCCATCAGAGTACCACTCTAAGAAAGGAGATGGAAGGCGAGTATGAAAGGCTTACGTATCTGGCTTACAGCAGGTATCGCGTCTGCGACGCTGATGCTGCTCAGCCTTAGCCCCGCCAGCGCACTGCAGTTCTGGATCACCAAAGCGGGCGAGACCACCCCCATCACCGAGCTGACGGTGGCACCGGGTGAAGAATTCCAGATCTCGGTGTGGGTACAGCATGGGAACAGGGTTAACTCTGTCATCGCTATGCTGGGATACGACAGAGCGACCGCACTAGGTACTAGTGCCCTCCCACTGGATGGAAAGATTGAGGGGGTGACAGTAGAAGTTTTGCCCCCAAGCGGGTTTACTGGAGCTGTGCAGAAGGGAGGCGCGCGAGGCACAGGACCCCGACCGTACGGCTACAGCATCCTTATAGCTAACGTATCGGGAGATGCTGACATATCAGCAGGCTTAAGGATGGCAAACGTGACACTGAAGAACGTCGGGTTGATGCCTGGTGACTCTCCCTATCCTGTGGTTATCTGGGATGCGGGACTTGGTGGTTCATGGACCAGCCTGGCAACGGAGCCTCCGTCTACTCCGGTAAGGCCACTAGGAGGGCAGTCGGGTGAAGCATACCGCCTGAACCTGGTCCCCGTTCCTGAGCCGGGCGGGCTGATGGCGCTGGCTACCGGTATCGTCGGGCTGGCAGGCATGGCATTGCGTCGCCGACGTGCGTAAAACGGAAGGCAGTTTTCCGCTTCCGAACTGAGGTCGAGCCCCCGAATGGGGGCTCGATCTTTTTGCTCCCCCCGCCTCTTTCGATATTGCAGGAGAGCAGAAAATGTGTCCCCCGGCAGGTCGGCGCTTATAAGGTCACCCACGCGCCTCCCGCCTGTTGGGAGCGGTTGCTGGCGTCCAGGATGCCTACCATTTCCAGCGCTTCCTGCGCCGACACCGGTGATTGGCCTGTCTTGAAGAACCGGACAGCCATCTTCATCAGGTTCAAATAGAAGCCGTTGTAGTCTTTGACGGTCTCCACATGATACGTGTTGCCCACCTTCGCGCCAAACACCCAGGGGAACACGTTCCACATGTTCTCGCAGTTGCGCACTTCTACGGTGGCGCGGCGTCCATCGGCATACTCGATGGCGAGGAACCGGCTGGCTGGCGTACCGACATCTGCCACTCGCGACACGCCGGTGCCCATCAGCCCGGCCACCAGCGCAACCGTATGCACGCCGTAGCCCATCCATTCACCCATGCCGCGTGCAAAGGCTTCAGAAATCATGTCGGTGAGCTGAGGACGCATCGCTTCCAGCTCCACCGCGAACCGCAGCGCACTCGAAGAGACGATGGGTGTACCGTGCTGCTGCGCCAGTTGCACGATCCGGTGAGCATCCGCCAGGCTGGGGGAGAGCAGTTTGTCGATGAAGGTGGGCTTGCCCGCAGGCAGAACCTGCTCACACAGCGCCAGATGGTCTGCCAGATTATCCGGCGCGAGCACCATCAGTGCATCTACACTGCTTACGACTTCTGCAATAGAAGGTTTGCGTTCCACACCGTTTTTTGCGCACCAGTCTTCTCCGGTCGGCTGACTTTCCCACGCAGCGACAACCCGTACCTCCTCCGAAGCGAGGTCTTCATGCAATAGCTTGAGGAAAGTGTTCGCATGGAAATTGTTCAGGTGGTGGTCCACGAAGCCAATCTTAAGCATCTTATCCTCCCACGATGGGTTAGTCCAGGCTAAGCAACAGTTCTGCGCCGCCGTCAACGCTTCCTGCTACTTGTGTGGGTACCCTGTGGGGCAAAATCTACAAGCGGCACGTACATTATGTCCATTTTTGAGGTAAAATATTAGCGAAGATATATAATTGAGAGTGTTCGGAAACTCGTCTTAACAGGAGTGACCGACGGTTTGTCAAACTGCAATCTTGTGGTGTTGCAGGTTCTCTTCTGCCATTGTGCGGTCTTCCCACCATTGAAATGGTGGGGTATGGTGAGGATAAACCTGTCTTCACAGGTTGTTCAATCCGCGCAGGCGGATTTTGCTCTGTTCATAGCCCATGATTTTAATCGTGGGGCGAGCATGGTGAAAGCATAAAGCCGCCTTGGCTGCACCCGTCAACAAGATTGATAGAGTACTATTTTCCGAACGCTCTCATATAACTCTATGAGATAGTAATGTGTCAAAGTTCATGGAGGGCGAGGTTCCTGCCGAGCTGTCTTGTCATGCTGAGCTGTCTTGTCATACTGAGCGTTAGCGAAGCATCTGCGAGATTCTTCGCTCCGCTCAGAATGACGGGTTGGCAGGTATGCTTGTCAAGCTGAATGACAGGTTGGCATGTGTGCTTGTCATGCTGAGCGTTAGCGAAGCATCTCATCCTTGTTGCCACGCCGAACGAAGTGAAGCATCTACGAGATTCTTCGCTCCGCTCAGAATGACAGGGAATCAGAATAACAGGGAATTCAGAATGGCAGGGAATAGCCTGTCGCATCAAAAGGCTAACACTTTGTAGACAAGAGGTATTTTCTATTGGCAATAAAATTGTTTAATCTGTTCAATCTGTTTGCATAAGTGAACCGATTGTGATATACTTTATCTAGGGTAAGCAAAATCAGGAAAGCAGGTGAACACGCGATGAAGACCGTAGAACTGGATTACGAGTACGCAGCACGGGTGTCCAATCTGTTTGCGCAGATACTGACCAAGAGTCTGAGTGAACGACTGGTAGCAGAGCTGACGCACGAGGAGATTACCCTGCCGCAGTTGCAGGCGATGCGCTACATCTGGCTCCACCGCAACGCGACGGTGGGCGAAGTGGCAGAGGGGCTGGACATCAGCTACCCCTCGGCGACGAACATGCTCAACCGACTGGTTCGCAAGGGACTGGTCACCCGGCACGGCAACCCTGCAGACAGGCGGTTTGTGGAGGTGCAGCTCACCGAGAAGGGCGAGAGGCTCACCCGGCAGGTGGAAGAGGAACGCACTGCCCGCCTGAAGCAGGTGCTGGATGAGATGACACCGGAGGATCGCCATGCGCTGATTGACGGCTTGCGGGCGTTCATCGTCACCGCGGTGGAGAGCGACAAGCAGATGATCGAGGAGATCTGCCTGCGCTGTGGCGTGCAGGCTAACGGGAACTGTCCGATAACGGAGTTGTATCCCACCGTCGGTTGCCGATAACCTGCGGAGATGCTACCGGTCTATCTGGACCACGCAGCGACCACGCCTGTGGCACCGGAAGTGCTACAGGCAATGGAGCCCTTTTTTAGTCGCGCCTTCGGCAACCCGTCGGCTATCTACACAATAGGGCAGGAGGCGCGAGAGGCGATAGAACACGCCCGCGAACAGGTTGCCCGTCTGGTAAACGCCGACGCCGATGATGTGTATTTCACCAGCGGGGGCACCGAGAGCGATAACTGGGCAATCAAAGGCGTCGCGCGGGCGTGGGGCGACCGTAAGAAACACCTGATTACCACCCCTATCGAACACCATGCGGTGCTGGAAGCATGTGCAGCCTTACGCGAGGCAGGATGGGAGATTACCTTTGTGCCGGTTGATAGTACCGGGCTGGTAGACCCTGATGATGTACGCCGTGCCATCACTCCCCGCACCGGTCT
>BEHS01000209.1 GCA_002898895.1 bacterium HR16
GAGCCATCATCATACTGCCACACAATCTGGTTCAGGTTGTTCAGACGCGGGTACGTGTTCAGACGCCCCTGCTCTCCCGCGCTCAACCGACGCACCTGTGAGCCGTCGTACAACCACACGTCGCTGCGGCTGAAATCGCCTTCCGACCACACAATCCAGCCGTTGTTATTGATGTGCACCGACTGCACCGAGTTCGTGTGGCGATAGATAACGCGCGTGCGAAATACCGTCGGCGGCTGCGAATGCGCCTGCAAGCACGCCAGTGACAATAGTAACAGCAGACCTCCTGCCACTGCATAACGCAGGGTAAGCATCGGAACCCCTCCTTTCTGCTCAGTCCAGCGCGATATGTCTTTTACACCCACTTGATGCCGATGTCCGTACGGTAGTGCATATAGTCGAACCGAATACATCGCACGGCATCGTACGCTCGCCCGCGAGCCTGGGCAAGTGTATCGCCCAGTGCGGTAACACCCAGCACGCGCCCTCCCGCGGTGACTATTTTGTCGCCTTCTTTGCGCGTGCCTGCATGAAAAACCACACACTCCGGTATCTGCGCCGCCTCCTCCAGCCCTTCGATGGGCAGACCGGTTTCATACTTGCCCGGATAGCCGCCGGAGGCGATGACCACGCACACCGCATAGCGCGGTTTCCACTGTAGCGTGACCTCGTCGAGGCGGCACTCCACCACTGCTTGCATTACCTCCACGATATCGTTCTCCAGCAGGGGCAACACCGCCTGCGTCTCGGGGTCGCCGAACCGCACATTGAACTCCAGCGTCTTCACGCCCTCTTCGGTAACCATCGTGCCTGCGTACAGCACGCCCCGGAAGGGGATGCCTGCGTCACGCGTGGCGCGGATGGCGGGGTGGATAATTTGCTCCATCGCCTGCCGCTGCAGGTCGGGAGTGACAAAGCGCAGGGGGCAGATACTGCCCATCCCGCCGGTATTCGCTCCCCGGTCGTTATCCAGAGCACGCTTGTAGTCCTGAACCGGAGGCATCGGCAAGGCAGTGGCTCCATCAGTAAACGCCATCAGCGAAGCCTCCTCCCCGGTGAGAACCTCCTCGATCACAATACGCGCCCCTGCCTCTCCCAGCACGCGCTCTTCCATGAGCGAGCGTATTACTTCCAGCGCTTCGTCCACGTGGTGCACAACGAAAACGCCTTTGCCAGCTGCTTCGCCATCCGCCTTGATGACCAGCCCCTTTGCCCCTTCGGGAAAACGCCGATGCACATACTCCGCTGCCGTTTGTGGGTCGCTAAAGCTGGAGAAATCGGCGGTGGGGATACGATAGCGGCGCATAACCTCTTTCGCGTACACTTTACTACCTTCCAACCGCGCGGGTTCCTTGCTCGGCCCGAATATTGCCAGCCCACGCCTTTCGAACACATCCACTACGCCAGCAATCAACGGCGACTCGGGACCAACAACCGTGAGGTCAATACGGTTACGTTCGGCGAAGTTCGCCAGGCTCTCGATATCGGTGGCTTTGAGCGCGACACACTCCGCCAGTTCGGCGATGCCCGCGTTGCCCGGCGCCGCGTAGATTTTACTCACTTTGGGGCTCTGCGCGATTTTCCACACCAGCGCGTGTTCGCGCCCGCCCCCGCCTATGACCAGTACTCTCAATCTTCACCCTCCCGATGCCGCTCCAGCGGGACAAACCGCGCGTAATCGGGTTTGAAGCCCACGCGCACCGTGCCCGTTGGACCGTTTCGCTGTTTGGCGATGATAATCTCGGCTTCCTCTACCCGCCCCTCCTCGCGAGGTGCCATACCCGTGTCTACCTCTTCCGAGGACACCGCCTCCTTCATCGCGTAGTACTCGGGACGGTAGATGAACGCCACCACATCGGCTTCCGCCTCAATAGAGCCGCTTTCGCGCAAATCCGAAAGCATAGGACGTTTGTTCTCACGATGCTCCACAGCACGGGACAGTTGCGACAGGGCAATAATGGGCACTTCGAGTTCGCGCGCCAACCCCTTCAGCGCACGAGCGATGTCCGAAATCTCCTGCGTACGGTTTTCAGACCGCCGGTGGCTACGCATCAACTGCAGGTAGTCCACAATCACCAGGTCCAGTCCATGCTCGGCGCGCAGACGCCGACACTTCGCCCGCATCTCCAGAGCGGAGATATCGGGGGTATCATCGATGAATATCTTCGCGTTCCACAGGTCTTGTATCGCTTTGGAAATCTTCTGCCACGCCGTCTCGGGCAGCATCCCCAGCCGTAATCGATGCGCGTTGACCTCCGCCTGCGAGCAAATCATGCGCTGTACGAGCTGCTCCTTGGACATCTCCAGGCTGAAGATGGCTACCGTTTTTCCCTCATGCAAGGCGACATGCTCGCCGATGTTGAGACACAGGCTGGTTTTGCCCATGCTGGGACGCGCAGCGATAATCACCAGGTCCGATTTCTGTAACCCGGCAGTGATATAGTCCAGTTCGCGAAAGCCGGTGCTCAGTCCTGTGACCAGCTTGCGCTCGTGGTAGAAGGCTTCGAAGCGGTCAAACGCCTCGCCCAGCAAGGGACGGATGCTTTCAAATCCCCTGCCGATACGTCGTTGCGCCACCCGATAGACCGCACTCTCCGCCCGGTCGGCTATCTCGCCGATGGTCAGAGGCTCTTCCTCGTCCTCGCTCACCGCTGCCAGGTGGATAATCTCCTGCGCCGCTTCGATGAGCCTGCGGCGGATAGCATATTCCTCCACAATCTGGGCGTAGTAGTCCACGTTCGCCGCACTGGGCACGCTGTCGATCAGGGTGGTCAGGTAGGCGATGCCGCCGATCTCCTCCAGCTTGCCGCGTCGCTGCAGCTCCTCGCTCACCGTGACCAGGTCCGCCGGCTCGCTGCGGCTGGACAGGGTAACCAGCACATCGAAGATGACCTTATGCGCCTCGCGGTAGAAGTCGTCGGGAGTAAGGAATTCGCTGACGCGCTCGATGGCAGTGCCGTCTATCATCATCGAGCCAAGCGTGGCTATCTCCGCATCCAGATTGTGCGGCAGGGCGCGCAACAACTCGCTCATGCGCACCTCTTGCCCACCCTGCCGATTTGCGTTTCTCCTCATTGCGCCACACCACGCTTCATGCCGAAGCCTCCTGAGGTACCACCTCTACCCTCAAAGTCAGGTTGACATCGTGGTGGAGGTGCAGAGGCACCTCGTAATCGCCCAGCGATTTAATCGGCTCCAGCAACCCGATTTTGCGCTTATCCACTTTCACATGATACTGCTGCGCGATGGCATCTGCAATATGCTGAGCGGTCACCGCGCCGAACAGCTTGGTAGTTCCCTTGCCGACATGCGCCTTTACCGTAACCGTCTTGCCCCTTAACACCTCGGCTACCTGCTTTGCCTCTTGCGCCGCCTTCTCGACGCGCATCGCTTCCTGCCGCTGGCGCAGTTCCACGTTCTTCATCGCGCCTTTGTCTGCTGCAATCGCCAGTCCGCGCGGGAACAGATAGTTCCGCGCATAGCCTTCGGAAACGTTGACCACCTCACCGTGCTTGCCCAGCGAGGGAACATCCTTCGTCAGTATCACCTTCATCGCCATAATCGTTTTGCCTCCTCTTGATCGGTTACCGTGTTACTTGCAAACCCAGCACCGGTTGATTATCACGGAACAGGCTGTCGATGCCTACCCACAGACTCCAGTCCGCATCCAGCTGTATCTTCGCCCGAGTGTTGATTTGCAGGTCGTTCGGATTGAAGACATCTGCACGCAACTGCAGTTTAGGTCTAACCTTCCAGTCCACGCCAACACCGGGTTTGGACGCATACAAGCCATAGCGCAAGTTCAATGCTGGTGTCAGCTGGGAGCCATACTGCAGGATGAACTTGTTGCTCTCCGCGACATCGTACACGCCGAGATGGAAGAACCGGTTGTCACGATACGGAAAAGATAGCGTCAGGTCGGTGCGAAAGGTGCTGTCACGCAGCAGCCCGTATACGTCCAGCGAAACATCCATCGGTTTGATAGATAGCCTGCCGGGCTGAATCAACCGCTCCACGAAACGATTGATATTCTCCGTCGCCTGGCGTGCCTCGGTGAGGGTTGCGCGAGCTTCAGCGACGGTGGCGCGCACGTTCTCCCGCAGTTCCTCGTCGCCGGTGTACTTGCCGATGTCCTCCGCGATGCGGTTGAGCTTTGCGCCGAGCGTGTTCATCTCCCTCGCCACATCGCGCAGGCTCTGCTGAAGCTGCTCGTCGCTGACAAAGCGGTCAAAGCTCTCGGTAGCGTGTTGCGCGGTACGCACCAGTTCACGCGACTGCTCCAGCAACGCCTGCAGGTCCTCCACCACCTGCGGGAGCAATCGGGTGGAGCGTCGCGTGTCCTGTACCACCGCATCCAGCGAACGCCCTGCGCTTGCCAGCAGTTTTCGGGTTTGCTCGGTCAACACGGTCAGGCGCGCTGAGGCTTCCTCTACGTTCCGCAGCGTCTGCTTGACGCTGGCTCTTATTTCGGCATCGGTAAGCCATTCGTTGGCAGAACGCACCAGCTTTTGCACCTCTTGCAGCGTTTGCTGCGCTACCGGGGCGAGATCGCTGATTCCCGGCTCCTTCATTCCCCGCAGCTCCGTTCCCTCTTTCGCCTCGCGAGGCGACTTGCCCGGCACCAGCGCTATCAGCTTGTCCACACCTGCAATGCCCGGCGACATCACCACCGCTACCGTGTCCTCCGGAATCACCACATCCTTGCGCAAAGCCAGGCGCACCCGCGCGCGCAAGTCGGGCGTGAGCCACACCTTTTGCACCTCGCCGACCTCTACCCCCGCCAGATACACCCTTGCCTGCTCGCGGATGCCCAGAGCATCGGGGAACACTGCCTCCACGGTGTATACACGCCGTGCTGCCAGCGTGCCGCGCAGGTAGATAACCGTTGCCACCATCCATACTGCCGCCAGAATGATAGTCAACCCCACCAGAAAGACTGCCTTGCGCGAGGTTATCATGGCTCAGGCTCCTGACATCGTGCTTTCACCGTTCGATATAATACCGCCTGCCTGCAGGAAGCGACGCACGACGGGGTTCGTATCCGCCCGCACTTCCTCCGGCGAGCCGCATGTGATAATCCGCCCCTCGTGTAGCATCGCTATCCGGTCTGCAATGTGGAACACGCTGGTCAGGTCGTGCGAAACCACCAGCGCAGTCACCTGCAGTCGGCGCGTCGTATCCTTGATGAGTGTATCGATGGTCTCCGCCACAATCGGGTCCAGTCCGGCGGTTGGCTCGTCGTACAGCACGATGTTCGGATTCATCGCCAGCGCGCGCGCCAACCCCACCCGCTTCTGCATCCCACCCGACAGCTGCGAGGGATAAAGATGTTCTGTGCCTGTCATACCGACCATAGCCAGCTTCTCGCGCACGATTTCCGCCACCTCTCGTTCGCGCCGGGTGATGTGACGACGCACCCCAAAAGCCACGTTATCGTAAACCGTTAACGAGTCGAAGAGCGCGGCGTACTGGAACACCAATCCGACCCGCTTTCGCACAGGCGTTAGCTTCGCCTCCGGCAGGCGGGAGATTTCGGTATCGCCAATCCATATCTCTCCCCGCTGTGGTTTGAGCAAACCACCTATCAGCTTCAACAACGTCGTTTTACCGCAGCCGGAGGGTCCCATAATGGCGAACACTTCGCCGGTGCGCACCTCCAGAGAGACGCCCTGCAGCACCCACCGCGAGTCCACACCGTACCAGACATCGCTGACGCGCACGGCAGTTTGGGCAACGGGCTGTTCGCTCATCGTCCACCAAACAGTAGATACGCAAGGAAGAAGTTCGCCACGTAGATAAGCAGTACCGCCACCACTACACTGTTTGTGGTTGCCTGCCCTACTCCCGCCGCACCTCCTTCTGTCCTCAATCCCGCCCGACAACCGACCAGCGCGATAATCGCTCCGAAAACGACCGTCTTTAGCAATCCGGCGAACACATCGTACGTCTCCACCAGCTCCCGAATACCCAGCAAATAGGACGTAGGCGATACGCCTATCGGCACGGCGACCGCATAGCCACCGAATGTGCCGACGATGAACGCCAGCATACCCAGCGCAGGCAACATCGTCAAGCAAGCGATAAGGCGAGGTACCACCAGATACTGCACAGGTGGCACAGCCAGAGCGCGTAGCGCATCCACCTGCTCGGTGACCTTCATACTGCCGATTTCGGCAGCAATCGCCGAGGCAGAGCGTGCTGCTACCACCACGCCGGTTACCACCGGACCCAGCTCGCGCGCCATCGCCAGCGCAACCGCTCCACCCGCCAGCGACCCCACGCCGAACTGCAGCATCAGCTTCGCCGAATACAGGGCAAGCACCGCGCCGGTGAACCCACTGGTAATCACCACCATTGGCACCGCTTGCGCCCCGATGAGAGCCATCTGCACTACCGTCTCTCGCGCTTCCCACCGCCCGCGAAATACAAACCCCATCGCCTGCGCCAGCAGGATACCGATATCGCCCACAAACAGCACCAGCTGGGTGGCTTGCTCGGCGAGGCTGGTCAAAGGATGGCGCAATGGCACTCGTGTTTGCATCATCTCTCAATCGCGGTAACAGTATAATCGGTGCACCCCCCGATTGTCAACCACAGCGCAGAAGATATTTCCGGCCCCCGTATTGCCTCATATAAAAATCTTTCCGAAATGCTCATCGTTGCCTCATTTATTTTCTTTTCGTCTCTGCCTTCGTGCAACCTCATTGCCTCTCCTTCT
>BEHS01000210.1 GCA_002898895.1 bacterium HR16
TCCCTCCGGGCGCGCCATTTTGTTCTGGCACTGCGGCAGCCTCCGCCTGACCACTTCAGCACGTCCTGTCCTCCAGTCGCGCAAAACCAGCGTACGGCACAAACACGGAGCGTCAGATTCGCAGTCTGGAAGTCATCCCCTGTGGCAATACTTCGTTGGAAGGCTATAAGAAGGAGGACAGGCTGCATAATAAAATGGTGCCGCGGGGCAGAATCGAACTGCCGACACCAGGATTTTCAGTCCTGTGCTCTACCAACTGAGCTACCGCGGCACGCCTGAAAGTGGCGGGGACGACGGGGCTCGAACCCGCGGCCTCAGGCGTGACAGGCCTGCGCTCTAACCAACTGAGCTACGCCCCCGCACGATGAGCATGGTGGGCGAAAGAGGGCTCGAACCTCTGACCTCTTCCTTGTAAGGGAAGCGCTCTTCCAGCTGAGCTATTCGCCCTCTTTGAAGGAACCTTTCCCACCAGCACCGTATATTATTCCAAAAATCTTGCGATTTGTCAATGGGGTGAGCGCGGTTTTCCTCGCCCCAAACGCAAAAATCTCAGCACAAGGAGGTCTTCCAATGCGTAAGTGGTGGACAATGCTCGCCCTCGCCGTGGCGGTGACTGCCGTCGTTCCGGCAGGCGCGCAGGAGGAAACCGGGAACGACAACCTGCGTGTGCGTGCGGGCGTTTTCTTCCCACAAAAAGCCGATACTCGCGATGCAGCGGGCAAAGCGTGGTTCACAGCAGGGGTGGAGTACGCCTTTCAGCCACTGGTCAGCCCCGGCTTCGATGGCAAAATCACCCTCAGCGCCGACTTCATGGGCAACAAGGACATGCACAATGTCCCCGTGCAGGTGAACCTGGTCGGCAACTACGAGCGGTTCACGTGGAGCATCGGGGCTGGCATCGGCTTCGCCAAGAACGTCGCCGGCGACGCCAAGACCGGCATGACCTACAGTGTGGGGGTCAGCGCGGAAATCGGCAACACAACCGTCCCGCTGGAAATCGGTGTGGTGTGGAGAGGTATGACCAACGTCAACAACCAGCTGGATGGTGTGGCTGTGCACCTGCAACTGCGCTTCTAACAAACGCCAAGGGGCAGTAGGGGCAGACCCCTGTGTCTGCCCCTACCTGGAACGTAACAACTCGCTCACCGTCACCACCCGATACCCCTGCGCATCCAGGGCGTTCAGAACCTGCGGCAAAGCCTGTGCGGTTGCCTCGCTACCGCAATGCATCAACACAATCGCTCCCGGACGCATCAACCGCATTACCCGGTCGGTAATCATCTGCGGAGTGATGTCTTTCTTCACGCTGTCCCAGCTGTCGATAGTCCAGTAGATGGTCAAATAGCCCTCGTCCGCCGCTACCGAGCGCACCCGCTCATCGCGCGCGCCAAAGGGTGGACGGAAAAGGGGCTTGGTGCTGCGCCCGCAAACGCGCAGGGCTATCTCTTCGGTGCGACGGAGCTGCTCGCGTATCTGTTCGTCGGTCAAGGAGGTAAACGCAGGATGCGACCACGAATGGTTGCCCAGCTCATGCCCAGCCTCAGCAATCTGGCGAGCAGCGTCAGGATACCGCTCTATCCATTCACCGGTTAAGAAGAAGGTGCAGTGTAGCCCTCGCTGCGCCAGCGCACGCAGGATTTGGGGAACCGGCTCGGCGGAACTGCCCGCATCGAAGGTCAGCGCCACCAGCTTCGCGGAGGACGAGCCTGCATCGACCTCTTTCGAGGTCACCGCCAGACTCGCTGACGTGGGCAACGCATCGCCTGAACCACCAGAAGTAAGGGGCACGTTCTGAGGCTCTTGTACAGTTGCGGCAGCCTGCTCCTGAGCAGGGGCAGACGGTTTACTGTTCGCCCCGGCACGTCGGGCAGGTTCCCTTTGCGGGGGAACAATCGTCGCCTGTTGCCGCTTCTCTTGCGAGGCAGGAGGCAGAAAACGAGATACGTAAACCGCCACCACCAGCACTCCCACCACAACCAGCAAGAGTTGTAACAGACCCCAGACGAACCGTCCGGTACGGCGTGGACGCCGCCGTGGTGTTGAACGCTTCCGGGATGCCATGGTTCTACTGTGACGAAGCCACTCTGGGAGCGGTCAGCTTCTCGCGCAGGTACTCCACCGCCTTCTGAAGCTGCACATCGTGGGCGCGGTCGTCGATATCGGTCATCTCTTCGCTTTGCTTCACCACGATGTCCGGCTGGATGCCGCCGCGCTTTATCTCTTTGCCATCCGGGTCTACCTTGCGGTTCAGGTCGTAGCCGCTGGGGGTCAGGTATTTCGCGGTGGTGATGGCAACCGCCGAGTTGTCCTGCAGCTGGAAGATGGTCTGCACCAGCCCCTTACCGAAGGTGGTCTCGCCGATGATGACGCCTCGTTTGTTGTCCCGAATCGCTCCTGCGACGATTTCCGATGCGCTTGCGCTCCACTCGTTTACCAGCACCACCAGCGGATAGGGCTTCAGCGCACGCCCTCGCTCGGCAAACAACTTGGTGACCTGCCCGTTCTTTTCCTGTATCAGCACTACCACACCGTTGTCGATGAACCGGCTGGCGACATCCACCGCCACGTTCAGCAAACCACCCGGGTTGTAGCGCAGGTCCAGGATAAGCGCGCGCAACCCCTTCGCTTCCAGCTCGCGCACTTTTTGCACCAGCAGCTGGTCGCACTTCTCGTTGAACTGCTCCAGCCGCACGCGCCCGATACCGAGCTTTTCATCCTCCATGTAGGCGTAGGCAACCGGCGAGGTAATCAGGTCGCGCACGATGGTGATGTGCAGAAGCTTCGCCTGTCCTTTACGCCGGATGGTCAACTCCACCTTCGTGCCGCGCGGGCCACGTATCTTTTTCACCACATCGTCCACACGCATTCCCGTAATGGGCTTTCGGTCCACCTCCACAATCACGTCGCCCGCTTTCACTCCCGCTTTGTCCGCGGGGCTTCCCTCGATGGGGCGATAGATAATGACCTGCCCGTCCTTTTCCTGCAGCTGCGCCCCGATGCCAAAGAAGTCACCGCGCGTATCTTCCTGCATACTGCGGTACTCGGTGGGGTCCATAAAGCGGGTATATGGGTCGTGCAGAGCGGCTAACATGCCGCGAATGGCGGCGTAGGTCAACTGCTTTTCGTTCACCGGCTGATAGTACTGGTTGCGCAGATGCGAGAGCACATCCCAGTACAGCCCCACGGGCCAGAGGTATCCCTGCTGAGTGTCCTGTTCTATTTGCAGGGCGAGGCTCACTCGCTGGGGCACCGTCTGCGCGGCGTACAGCGCGCGCCGGACGCCGCCCGCTTTCATGTCGGGGTAGAAAAAGCCCGCCAGAAAGGCAAACGTTACCAGCAGTGGAATAAACCCTGAAAACGAGAAACGCTTTCTTTGCATTGCCTTCTTCCCTTTCCTATGCCCGTGTGGTGGTACGTTGCTGGGAAAGCAAGCTTACTGCCTTCTCCAGCGCAAGGTCGTGCCCCTGCTTAGGAACCGTTGGGGCAGCAACGGTGGGATACACGCCTTTACCGTGAAAGTCGCCGCCGCTTAACGTGAAGAACTTGCCGGTGGTTATCGTGACTGCGGAGCCGTCCGGCAAAGGAATGAACGTCTGCACCAGCCCATCGCCGAAGGTGCGCTCGCCCACCAGCTTGGCTTCTGCTTTGTCACGCAGAGCTACCGCCAGCACCTCCGCCACGTTCGCCGTGCCGTGGTTCACCAGCACCACCATCGGTGCCTTCACGCGCGGGTTCGCGCTGATGTTTACCGGCTGCCGGCGCTTGCTCTCACCGTTGCGCGTTTCCACCAGCGCCAGCGCGGGGCTTTTCACCAGCATCGCCGCTGCCTGCGCCGCCGCCTCCAGCGAACCGCCGGGATTGTTGCGCAGGTCTATCACCAGTCCGCGCAGGTTGTTCCCCAACCCCGCCAGAGCGCGTTTGAGGCTGTCAGGCGTTTGCGTGTTGAACTGTGCAATACGCAGATAGCCTACCCCACCCGGCATCAGCCGGTAGGTAACCGGCTCCACCGTCAGCACGCCGGGTGTTACCTTCACTTTAAGGGTCGCGTTACCCCGGCGAACGGTGAGCGTCATCGGTGCCTGGTCCTTGTTCGTTAACGCGTTCAGCGCTTTGCGCAAATCCAGCCCAGCCATCACCCTCTTGCGGGCATCCTCCAGCGCTTTCACCAGCTCGCTGCCTCGCACGCCTGAGCGCTGCACCTGCCGGAAGGGGTCGTACGCGATAACCCACCTGCCGTCTATCTCGGTAATCACGTCGCCGGGTTGCAAACCTGCTTTCTCTGCTGGGCTGTTCGGCAGAGGGGCAATTACCGTGAGCTCCCGCCTTTCGACATCCTGGCTCACCTTACGCACCACAGTCAACGCAGCGCCGATGCCGTAGTAGGTACCTTTGCCCGCCTCCTGTAACAGCCGGGCTTCCTCCGGCTCCAGGAAGCGTGTGTTGGGGTCATTGAGCGACTGAAGCATCGCCCGCACTGCGCCGTACGCCATCGGTTTTGCCTGCTCCGGCGTGTAGTCCACATGCTGTTTTTCCACGTACTTGAACACGCTGTAGAAGAGCTGCATCAGGTCCATGCTTACCGGAGATGCGCTATCGCCGGGCGCAAGCGCCATAGTGTAACTCTGCTTGGGGGAATACTCCTGCAAAGAGGTCACACGCGCACCCGGGTTGGCGGTCGCTACCGGCAGAGCAGCCAGCTGTTGGCGCAACCACCACCCTGTACCGAAAGCGATTATAGCCATCACAAACCAGGGTAAGATACGCCGTGGGGCATAAGTATTCACCGACGAACCTCCATTCCGAATACCGGGTTGCAAACGCTGATGGGCACATCTATACGCTTGTCCGGTAAACGTATTATAGCACTCACCAGAAAGCAAAGTCAATCGCAAGAGTACCAAAATATCACCTCAGTTGCTTGCTGTATGCAATTAGCAGGCTGATACGGCGGTTGGAGTAGTGATACGGGTCTTCCGGCACACGCAGCTTGTTATCGGCGTAGCCGCGCACCTCGTAAACCTGCCCTTTACGCAAACCGCTGGCTTCTAAAATGCGCCGCGCGCTGTTCGCCCGGTTTACCGAGAGCTCCCAGTTGGTCATGCCCCCACGCGAAAACGGACGGCTATCGGTATGCCCCTCGATAACAATCCGGTTGGGCAGTTTGGCAAGGTATTTGGCGATGCGGGCGAGCAGCTGACGCGCTTGCGGGTTGACCTCTGCGCTACCCGTCATGAAGAACACCGATTTCGAGCTTTCCATCAGCTCGATCCGAAGCCCCTCGTCCACAATCTGTATCTGCACGTATGGCTTCAGGTGCTTGAACTCGGGCACGCCTTCCATCACCTTCTCTATCTCCTTCTTCGCCTGCTCCATCCGCTGCTTCTCAGAGGCTTCGCTGAGCTCAGGCAGCTCCTTCTCGGATGCCTTCGCCGCTCCCCCTTCCGGAGCGATGCTGAACGCCAGCTTGCCCTCGTTCACCGCCTTCATGAAACCGACGGGGTCCTTAAAATACGCCGCGATGGCTTCCTTGATGTTCTGGCTCAAGCCGATAATCCACATCACCAGAAAGAACGCCATCATGGCGGTCACGAAGTCGGCGTAGGCTACCTTCCACGCGCCGCCGTGGTGACCGTGGTCGCCGTGCTTCTTTTTGACGATGCGGATATCGCCACCCTTTTCATTGCCTGCCATGCCTCACCTCCTATGCCGCCGCGGCTTGCCGACCGGTGCCCTTGACGCCCTCCTCCATCTCGCGGAAGCTGGGGCGATACGCCGGCGGGATTTGCCGACGGGCGAACTCCACGCAGGTAATCGGTGATTCGCCACGCGCGAACGAAAGCAGGGCATGGCGGATACACTGCAGGTACTCCTCCTCCGCGTGTACACGTCCTTCCACCGCCTGCGACAGCGGCTGGAACACGCCGTACGCCAGCAGCACTCCCATGAAGGTTCCCACCAGCGCGGCGGCTACCTTGTGCCCGATTTGCTCAGGAGGTCCGTTAATCGCCTGCATGGTAATGACCACGCCCAGTACCGCCGCCACAATACCGAAACCGGGCATGGCGTCGCCAATTTTGGCAAGCATGTTGGCGGGCTTTAACGCCTCCGCTTTGTGTGTCTCCAGGTCTATCTCCATCAGGTCGGACAGCTCGTAATGCCCTACAGCCCCTGTGAGGATAACCTTCACCGTATCACACAGAAACTCCACCGCGTGGTGATTCGCCATGATGCCCGGGTACTGGGCGAACAGTTCACTCGATTCGGGGTTTTCTACATGTCGCTCCAGCGCCAGCAACCCCTCCTTACGGGCCAGGGTAAAAAGCGCAAACAGCATCTGCAACAGCTCCATATAACTGTCTTTGCTTACCGGAGGCGGCTTCAACAGACCCAGCACCGCTTTAATCAGGGTCTGCACCCCGGAGATACCGTTGCCCACTATCACACCACCAAACGCCGCGCCGCCGATGATAATCACTTCCGAAATCTGGATGAGCAGCGCAACCTTGCCTCCATGCATTGTGTAGCCCACCAGAATGGAGCCGAACACCACCGCCAGCCCAATCAGCACAAACATCTGTCTTCCTTGACCTCCTTGTGAAATCGCGCAAAGGGTGTCAATAAGTATGTTGGCTAAAACGAGGGGTTTGTGAAGGGGAAGGTGAAGACAATACTGTTCGGCAGAACCTCGCCTTTGTAGCGTCGTACGTGGAGGGTCAC
>BEHS01000211.1 GCA_002898895.1 bacterium HR16
GCGCAAACAGTTCCGGCTCAGACGCATCCGCCAGGGCAGATACGGTGGGGAAACGATGATAGGTGATGCCGTCCACCTCCACCAGATTCTCGCCATAGCGTTGGCAGAGGGCATCGATCATGCGCGTGATGCGAGGGATGTTGTTCGCACTGGAGCACAGAAAGCTGAAGAGGCACTCCACAGGGTCAGTGCGCAATACACGCAGCCCCGGAAACGCAGGGGCAATCATGGCAAATCGCGCATCTGCCTCAGCCCATCGTCGATACAGCGGAGCCAGAGGGATGTGCAGCTGGAAATAGTCGCGGAGCAGAGGGGCAATGTCATCGTCCGGGACAGAATAATAGAAAACCTCGCCTGCGGTCTGGCGCAAGGTGACCACCCAGGAGCCGATGACACCCCTCCACTCGTTTTCGGCAACCGGTTTCCAGCGGAACGACTGCCCGCAAACGAGGGTCACGTCACACCGCAGCTCTTCCGGCGGTACCTCCAGAGATCGCCACATCACACGCCGTCAATTTGATGCATAGAGGAGATGGCCGGGCGGTCCTCCTCATGCTCCAGATGGTAGGAAAGCACCGCCAGCTCTTGCAGGAAGGAAACGTTGCGCACCACCACATGCGGCGGAACCCGCAGGATAGTGGGTGCAAAGTTGAGGATAGCGGTCACCCCGGCGTCTACCAGTCTATCCGCTACCTCCTGTGCCGCACTGGCGGGCACCGCGATAATGCCGATACGGGCGCGGACGCGCTCGTTCACCTCTTTCAAACGGTTCACATCCAGTATCTCGTGGTCCCATAGCATCCTGCCGATTTTGGCATAGTTGTTGTCGAAGACGGCGGCGATGGTGAACTTGTGCTCGCGTAATCCGGGGTAGCCCACCAGGGCGGAGCCGAGGTTCCCCGCGCCCACCAGCAACATCGGCTGTTCGCGATGGATTTTGAGGATTCGGGCAATGCGCTGGTGTAAATCGCTTACCTTGTAGCCGACGCCCGGCTTGCCAAACTCGCCGAAATAGGAGAGGTCCTTGCGAAACTGCGCGGCGTTGATGCCCGTCTGTTTTTCAATCTCCGCAGAAGAGATAGTATGCACTTTCGCCGCCTCGAGGTCGCTGAGCAACCGCAGGTAGGTTGCCATACGCTCGAGGGTTGGGATGGGTACCCGATTATTGCTGGATTCCGTCTGCTTGTGACGTGCCATTCTCTGAGTAACGCCTCTCTAAGAGTAGGATTGTGAAATATAGCGTAACTAAGCAAGATTATACCTCTTTGTGAAGAAAGGGTCAAGTCAGACGGAGCTCGCCCTCCATATATCCGTATCGGAGAGTCGCGCTCCGTCACGACCAGAAGCAAACCGCCGGGCAAAAGCCTGCCCTCTCGAGATTTAACAAACCGCTAGCCTACCACTTCCGCTTCCACGCGCTTGCTGAAGACCAGCTCGCCGTTCTGGGCATCCACCACCACGTGGTCACCCTCGGCGAACTCGCCTGCCAGCAGCTTCATGGCGATAGCGTCCATCACACGCTTCTGCAGCACACGCTTCAGCGGCCGTGCGCCGTATACGGGGTCAAATCCCTCGGCGGCGAGAACCTCTTTCGCCTCATCGGTAATGGTTAACCCGATGTGCTTCTCCTCCAGACGCCTCTGCAGCAGGCGAATCTGGATGTCCACAATCTGTTTAATCTCGCGCACCGACAGCGGATTGAAGACGATAATCTCGTCGATGCGGTTCAGGAACTCCGGTCGGAAGTGGGCCCGCACCGCATCCAGAACCTGCATCCGCGCTTCCTGCATATCCAGAAAGGCGTTCTCCGCCAGATACTGTGACCCCAGGTTGGAGGTCATAATCAGCACAGTGTTCTTGAAGTCCACCGTGCGTCCCTTGCCGTCGGTGAGGCGGCCGTCATCCAGCACCTGCAGCAGCACGTTGAACACATCGGGATGCGCTTTCTCTATCTCGTCCAGCAGGATAACGCTGTACGGGCGTCGGCGCACTGCCTCGGTGAGCTGACCACCCTCCTCATAGCCCACATAGCCCGGAGGCGCACCGATGAGCCGTGCCACCGAGTGTTTCTCCATATACTCCGACATGTCGAGGCGAATCATCGCCCGCTCATCGTCGAACAGGAACTCCGCCAGCGCACGAGCGAGCTCGGTTTTACCCACTCCCGTCGGTCCAAGGAACATGAACGAACCGATGGGGCGGTTGGGGTCTTGCAGGCCCGCACGCGCTCGCCGTACCGCGTTGGACACCGCCTCAATCGCATGGTCCTGTCCGACCACCCGCTGGCGCAGGCGCTCCTCCATGTGCAACAGCTTCTGCATCTCGCCTTCCATCAGGCGCGAGACGGGGATGCCCGTCCATTTGCTGACCACCTCGGCGATATCGTCGGCGTCCACCTCTTCCTTCAGCAGTTTCATGTGCTTCTGCAATTCCTCCAGCCGCTTCGTCTCGGCGTCCAGCTGCTTCTGCAGGGAGAGGATAACGCCGTATCGCAGTTCCGCCGCCTTGGCGAGGTCGCCCTCGCGCTCCGCCGCCTGCTCCTGCAAGCGAGCCTGCTCAATCTGCTCTTTAATGCGGCGGATGCTGGTGATAATCTCCTTCTCCTGTTGCCAGTGCGCCTTCAGGCGGTTGCTTTCCTCGCGCAGGTTGGCGATTTCCGCTTCCAGCTTCGCCAGTCGCTCTTTGCTGGCGGGGTCATCCTCTTTACGCAGCGCCTCGCGCTCAATCTCCAGCTGGCGGATGCGCCGTTCGATTTCGTCGATCTCGGTGGGCATGGAGTCTATCTCCATGCGCAGGCGCGACGCCGCCTCGTCGATCAGGTCAATCGCCTTATCGGGCAGGAAACGGTCGGCGATATAGCGGTGCGACAGCGTTGCCGCCGCCACAATCGCGCTATCGGTGATGCGCACGCCGTGATGCACCTCGTACCGCTCCTTCAGCCCGCGCAGGATGGCGATGGTGTCGTCTACATCAGGCTCGCTGACCAGAATGGGCTGGAAGCGTCGCTCCAGCGCAGGGTCTTTCTCGATATGCTTGCGGTACTCGTCCAGCGTGGTCGCGCCCACACAGCGCAGTTCGCCGCGCGCCAGCATGGGCTTGAGCATATTCGCGGCGTCAATCGCGCCTTCCGCTGCACCCGCGCCCACGAGGGTATGAATCTCGTCGATGAAGACGATAATCTGCCCCTCGGCGGCTTGAATCTCGCGCATTACCGCTTTCAGGCGGTCTTCGAACTCACCCCGGTACTTGGTTCCCGCCACCATCGCGCCGAGGTCCATCTGCCACACGCGCTTGTTCTTCAGACCTTCGGGCACGTCGCCCGCCACGATGCGCTGTGCCAGCCCCTCCACGATGGCGGTCTTACCCACACCCGGCTCGCCGATGAGCACCGGGTTGTTCTTGGTACGCCGCGAGAGCACCTGTATCACGCGCCGAATCTCCTCGTCCCGTCCGATAACCGGGTCCAGTTTGCCTTTGCGGGCGAGGTCGGTCAGGTCGCGTCCGTATCGTTCCAACGCCTGGTACTTCTCCTCCGGGCTCTGGTCGGTGACGCGATGCCCACCGCGTATCTCCATCAGCGCATGGTACAGGTTATCCGGTGTAACGCCCGCCTGTTTGAGCAGACGTCCAGCCGGACCCTGCGTGTCCTCCACCAGCGCCATCAGCAGGTGCTCGGTGCTGACGTATTCGTCCTTCAGTCGCTCCGCTTCCTCAAAGGCTTTGTCCATCACCTGCTTGAAGCGCGGGGTGATGTACGAAGCGACGGATGCACCGTGCACCTGTGGCAGTTTCTTCAGCTCCGCTTCCACATAACGTCGTAGCATGGGCACTTGCACGCCCAGCTTCTGCAGCACCGTCGGCACGATGCTCTCCGTCTGGTCGATGAGTGCCAGCAACAGGTGTTCGGCGTCGATGTTCTGATGATTCATGCGCTCGGCGATGCTCTGTGCGTCTTGCACCGCTTCCTGAGCGCGAATGGTCAGTTTATCTAATCGCATGGCTTACCCTCCTGCATTTCTTTACCGTCTTACTGTCGCTTCTATTATACCACTTGATATGAATATTATCAAGTGTTTTGCGCATGATTTTGAAGGGTAAGTGTACGTTACCTCTGTAAAGCGTCTGGGAGACCAAATGGACGGTGGTCTGTCAACGTCCATTCTCGGTCGCGACGGAGCACGACCATCCACGATCGAGGTGCTGAACCCCTTGGAGGGATGCGCTCTATCGCATCCTGAATATGGCGGTCACGACGGAGCGTGACCCTCCAACACAAGCATCTGGAGGGCGAGGCTCCTGCCGAGCCGTACGAAATACCCCCACCTGACGTTCTACTACCGATTACGTGCCGTACAGCCTGTCCCCAAAGTCGCCGATGCCGGGCAGGATGTATTTGGCAGGGTTGAGCTCCCTGTCCAGCGCGGCGGTGTAGATAGGCACATCGGGATGGTGACGCTCGATGCGCTCCACACCCTCCGGCGCGGCGACGATGCACACCAGAATCATTCTCTCCGCTCCGCGACTGCGTATCGCCGCCAGCGCCTGGTCCACCGAACCGCCCGTTGCCAGCATGGGGTCAATCAACAGCACCGTACGCCCCTCTACCGGCGGCAGTTTCAGGTAGTACGAGTTGGCGATTGCGGTGGCGTGGTCGCGCTCCATGCCGATGTATCCTACCGACACATCGGGAAACAGGTCTACCACTGCTTCCAGCATCCCCAGCCCCGCCCGCAGGATAGGCACCACCACCAGCCTTGCCGAGAGCACCGTGCCTTGAGTCTCCTCCAGCGGTGTCTCCACCGATACCGTTTCGGTGGGCAGGTCGCGGGTGGCTTCGATGACCAAGATGGTGGTCAGTTTGCGGGTGAGGGAGCGGAAGACTTCGGGAGGGGTATGCTTATTGCGCAGCTGGGTCAACAGATGCTGTGCCAGTGGATGCTGGACAACGTGCAGATTACTCACGGGCTTCCTCCTTTTTTGCTCTCAACCAATCGATAATGGCTTGCATATCTTCGGGCGGTTCGCAGGTGAAGGTCATCTCCTGCCGGGTAACAGGATGGGTGAAGGTCAAGCGATAGGCGTGCAGTGCCTGTCCACCCATGCGTTCAATCAGCTCATCCAGCGCACGTGCGTCCGCCTTCTTCCAGCCGTACTGCGTCGCCGAACGCCCCGCGCCGTACACGGGGTCGCCCACTACTGGATGCCCCGCGTACGCGGCATGCACGCGCACCTGATGGGTTCTGCCCGTATGCAGTCTCGCCTCCAGCAAAGAGCACACCGTCAGGTTCTCGCGCAGTTCAAACTCGGTGACGGCGGGGCGGGCGCCGGGGTCGTGCAGAGGGGCTTTCACGCTCATGCGGGTGCGGTCGCTCTCGCTGCGCCCGATGGGGGCGTCCACCAGCGCACGCTGAAAACGCGGCACACCCCACACCAGCGCGAGGTAACGACGCTCCACCAGCCTCTGCTGAATCTGCTCCGCGAGGGCGTGATGCGCGAGGTCGGTACGGGCAACCAGGATGAGACCGGTGGTGTCCTTGTCCAGCCGATGCACGATGCCGGGCCGCTCGGGCGAGCCGACGGTGGACAGCTTGCCGAACCGCGCTAACGCTGCGTTCACCAGCGTACCGCTCTCCGCGCCGGGAGCAGGGTGTGTGACCATCCCACGCGGTTTATTTACCACCGCCAGATGCTCATCCTCGTACAGCACCTGCAGGGGAATAGGCTCAGGCTGAGGCTCCGCGGGAGGCGGTGCAGGCGGTTCCAGATAGACCTCATCGCCCGCCTTCAGGCGCACGTTGGGTTTTGCCACCCTGCCGTTGAGCTCCACCACGCCCGCCTCAATCCATCGCTGTATCTGCGCACGCGACACATCGGGCAGGCGTTGCGCCAGAAACACGTCCAGCCGAACACCCTCTTCGGCAGGGGTAGCATGATACACAAGCGCGTTTGCCGATTGCTCCATCTCACCTGCATTATATCACGTCTCGCCCCCGCCGATAAGTATCAGCGGGCGATTGCCTGAATCCGATGTATCCGCGAGGAAGACACAAGGCGCGCAACGTCTGCTTTTGTGCTATCCTCTACAGGGAGGGAGGTGCGTACATGCAGGAGACCATCTAGCTTTTAGATGTCGTAGCGCTTACAGTAGACCTGCCAGAGTACGGCTTGCGGCGTGGACAGGTCGGCACGGTAGTAGAGGTACTGGCAGAGGGGAAGGCGTACGAAGTGGAGTTTTGTGACTCTATGGGAAGAACCTACGAGTCACTTGCCCTGCGCCCCGATCAGCTGATGGTGCTACATTACGAACCGTTGTCAGCGACAGCGTAGACGGTCAGCTAATCCGGCGGCACACGCATCCCTGTTAGGGGCAGACCCTCGTGTCCGCCCCTATGAGATGACCGGTTCTCCGCCCCCCTCGGAATGACAGGCAAAATGTCAAGGGATTCGCGGATCCCCCTGAAAAAATCGCGCTCTCACCCATCCCGCACCGCCGAGAAGCACCATCAGCATACTTACCCACTGCGCATCCGAAAGCCCCAGCGCCAGCACGGTGGAGGTTGCCCCGATGCGCCAGAACTCCACGATGAAGCGGTACACACCGTACAGCGCGAGATACGCCCAGAACACCTTGCCCTCTGGGTGAGGGGGATTTTGCATCCGCGCCAGCAGGGCGAAGATGAGCAGGTTGGAGAGCGATGCG
>BEHS01000212.1 GCA_002898895.1 bacterium HR16
CATCTGTTGCAGTTGGCTTTCCAGTGTTTTGCGCTGCTCGTACTCGTCCACAACGCGCTTCAGGTCCACCATGCCGAATCCGCCAGCGGCGCCGCGTCCCTGCGCCCATGCGCCTGCAGTCAGGCTGATGATTCCTGCTATCGCTATCAGCAGGCTGAAGGTTTGTTTCATCGGGTATTCCTCCTTGTGTTTCTCACTCATGATACCTCAGAATATATTGCCGATGCTGAAATGGGTGCGTGCTCCCTCACTGCCGAAGCCGTAGTCCAGTCGCAATGGCCCGATAGGCGTGCGCACCCGGATGCCGATGCCCGCGCCTATCTGCGGTTTGAAGCTGGAGTGCTGGGTAAAGTCGTTGATTGTGCCGTAGCGTCCGCCCCAGGCGTCGCCGGCGTCTACAAACAGCACGCCCACCAGGTTCTGAGCCAGGGGGGCACGGTATTCCACGCTGAGCAACGCCACGTTCTCTCCCCAGAACCGGTCTTCGGGGTAGCCTCGCAGGCTCTCCGCGCCTCCCAGGAAGAACTGCTCGAAGAAGGGTAGTTTGCCAAACGCTTTGCCGGCGTACAGTCGTACAGCAAAAACGTGCCGTTTGTCGGCGAGCGCACGCCTGCGCCCTTGCGGGGAGAAGTAGCGTCGCAGGTCTATCGAGACCTTGTTGAAGTTCGCCTTACCCACAAAACCGCCCGAGATAGCGGTGCCGATGTCCTTCAAGTCTGCCAGAGCGGTTTCCACGGTGAAGGAGTCGAACCCGCCCGAGGCGGGGTCGAAGTCCACGTCGCGCGTGTTATGTGTCAAGCGCAACGATAGCGAGCTCACCGTGCCGTCCTGCTTGATGAACACCTCACTGGGCAATACAGCGGGGTTGTTCGTCCGCACCGACTCGGTGCGCAAGCCGACGTATGCCCGCGTCGTCTCCGAGAGCGGGCGACTAAGGGTGACGATACCGCCACGACGCCGTTCATCGTACCGGTCCTCGTTGCCGATAGTGCCCGGGTCAGAGGTGAACAGCCCTCTGCTGAATCGGTAGAGGGTCTTGTCGAAGACGCTGAGCGACAGCGAGGTATTGCGTCGGTCCAGCCAGGGCTCGGCGAAGTTTATCTCGTAGTTATTGGCGTTGGCGGGGCCTCCACGCTCGAGGCGCACTCCAAGCGTTTGTCCCATGCCGCGGAAGTTGGTCTCATACATTTCGAGAAAGCCCACCAGTTGCTGGCGGTTGTTGTAGGCTGCACCGATGGAAAACAGTCCGGTGCGCCGCTCCACCACGTTCACGGTGACGATTACCTTGCTCAGGTCGGAGCCGATTTCCGCCTTGTAGCTGATGTCTTCAAACAGTTCGGTGTTGTATACTCTCTGCAGGTCTTTCTGGATCTGTTCGAGGTTATACAGCGCGCCCGGGCGAGTATAGCGCATTTCGCGAAGCACCACCCGCTCGCGGGTCTTTCGCAACCCGGCGACCTTCACCGATTCCACAGTGACCTCTTTGAGAGGCAGGTTCAGGATGGTGGGGTCATCGCGGTCGGGACCGACGGTATCCGGGTCTACGTTCACCAGGTACCCTTTTTGCATGTAGAGCCGGGTAATCGCCTCGATATCGGCGGCGAGGTCGTTGTGGTTAAGCAATTTGCCCGGTTGTGTTCGCATCAGCTTCAGTATCTCGTCGGTGGGGAAGACGGTGTTGCCGGTGATGCGCACCTGACTGATGCGCGGGTATTCCTGTACCTCGTAGATGATGCGAATGCCCTGCGGGGTGGTTTCCGTGCGCGGAATGACATCACTGAAAAAGCCCAGGTCCCGAAGCGCAGCGCGGTCTTTACTGAGCAGTGACTGGTCGAAGTCCATGCCGGGCTTCGCCGAGATTTTGGCCAGAATGGCTTCCTGTGGCACGTTGACGTTGCCCCGGATCACCACCTCGGCGATGCGTTGCGCATGGGCAGCGGCGGCGATTGCCCACAGGGCGATAGTGAACGTTATCCGCAATGCTCTCATGGTCGAACCGACGTTCCTCCTTCTGCGAAGCCGTTATCCTCTGTAGTAAGGCTCCAGTTTTCTGCGCAACAGCGCTCGTGCACGCGCGATGCGCGTTTTCACGGTGTCCAGCGGCAAGCCGGTCACTTCTGCGATCTGTTCGTAGCTCATCCCTTCCAGGTCGCGCAGTACCGCAAAGGCGCGATAGCGCGGGGGCAGTGAGTGCACCGCCTGGTGTATCCGTTGAATCAGCTCCTCCTTCTCCAGCATCTGCAGCGCTGAAGGTGAGGGGTCTGGTAGTTGTGTGAACAGGCTCTCGCCATCTGTTTCCACCGGCTCATCCAGCGAGCGACTGACGAATTCCTGTTCACGCCGAAGCCGTCGCAGGTACGAGCGGTATTCGTTGATGGCAATCCGATACAACCAGGTGTAAACGCTTGCCTCACCGCGAAACCGCCCGAACGCCTCATACGCCTTGACAAATGTGTCCTGCGTCAGGTCTGCAGCAAGATGCGTGTCCGATACAATATGGCAGAACAGGTTATAAATCCGAGCGTAGTACGCATCGACCACTTCCGCGAACCGGCGACGGCGCTCTTCTTTGTCGTCATCCAATGCCATGGCTTCCCTGTAAATAGTCCCTGTATTCTGCGTCGCCCTGGCTGCTGTAGTCTTTCATTTTAGAAGCGGAAACTTCCTTCTATACCCCACATCTGCCGCTGTTTCTCATCCACAGAGAAACTCAGCAGGAAGCGACGCGATAGCCGTGTCCATTCCGGCAACTCGTAAAGTATCTTTACAATATACCGGTCCTGCTGCGCGGAAACCGTTCGCCAGTAACTCAGACTGAAACCGTCCCATAACCGTTTCACCAAAGTCACGGTGACCGGCTCGTATCTGCCGTACTCAATGCGGAACTCGCGCAGCTGCAACGCCTCTTCGATGCCGCGCTCCAGCGGTGAAAAGAGCTGGGGCACGTAGGCGGAGGTAAACAGGTTCACCACCTCGCGTTGAAGCACCTGCTCCACGTTGCGCCCGGTCAACAGCTCTTCCAGCGTGCCCACGCCGAGCGCGCGCGCAATCTGCTGGGTGGAGAGCTCCGGCGGGTCGGAGCGGAACTCGGTACGTAACCCTTCCGGGGAGGTGATTGCGCCGTTAGCCAGCACGGTGATACCGTACCGACGAACACCGCCCGTTGGCGAGACCAGACTGAGGCTGGTACTTGCCTGCACGTTCACGTTGACGCGAAACGGGTTGTCGCCCGGCACCGGGTAGTCCAGCGCGATGGTGCCTCCCGGCTCCAGACGGAAGCGCGCGGTGGGGAAGTAGACGTAGCCCCGCTCCAGCCCCAGCTGTCCATGCACCACCGGCTCCTGTAGCGTGCCGCTGAGCACAATGTCGCCAGATGCCTGCGTGGAAAGGCGGGGGCTGTTTAGCCACATTCCCTCGCCAACGCGCAGCACCACGTTATCGAAGCGCGGGTTGATGGGTAGCGAACGAGGCTCCGCTTTCTGCTCGGGGAAGCTGGCCGGCAGGGTAAACGCTCCTCCGCTGGCGGTAATCATGCCCACTACTTGCGGACTTTCTGCGCTACCGGTTATCTTCAGCTCGCCGTCCAGAAAGGTGCGTATCTGTTCGCCGTACTGTCCCGACAGGTTGCGTTCATCCAACCAGAACCGCTCCAGTTTCAGGTTGGCATCGATGCGCTCCTGCTGCTCCCCACCGAACTGCACGCTACCGGAGCCAACGATGCGCCCACCGCGCGGTGTGTCCCCCACCGCTGAAAACTCCACGAGGCGGACGGTATCACTGGACAGCTGCGCCACCGCGTGGATGTCGCGCAGTCCGGTTGCCATCGGAGCGACACGAAGCCTGTCGGCATCGATGCGCATCTCGCCAGAAAGGTGAGGGGAGGCTCGCGTGCCTGCCAGCGTCGCCCCCAACGACCATTGCCCCGCTACCTCGGTCACCTTTGCGGTGGGCAGATACGCCAGTAACGCACTCAACGGCTGGGGAACCGCCTCCACATGCAGGTCTATCGGCTCGTTGTCGGGCACGCCAAACGGCTCCCAGCGGAAGGGCAGGGTTCCCCAGATGCGCACCTGTCCGTCTCGCTGTGCCAGAATGACCTCCGAAATGTCTATCCTTCCTTCCAAAAGTTGCACTTTGCCTGTCATCACTCGCTCGGCGCGCACCCCTCCGAGTTGAGGTTCTTTCAGTGCGACCGTTAGCGTCAGGTTCGGGGCGTCGCTTTTGCCGGACGCTTCGACGGTTGCCACCTCCAGCCTGCCGCGCAGTTCGGTTGCTTGCGGAAGCCACCGCTGGAACCACGACAGGTCAAAGTTATATGCCTCCGCGCTGAGGTTCATCTGCCCGTCGGCAGTGTAGGTGCCGGAAGCCATCAGGCGATGCTCTCCATTCGCCAGCACCGCGTTATGTAACCGCCATGTGCCGTCTGAGACTCTGTGCACCTGTGCTTGTAGCGTGCCCAAGGCGCGCCCGTCTATCTCGATACTCTCCACGCGCGCAGACGCCTCCACGTTCGGGCTTTCGCTGTCTCCCCACAGTCGGAAGGGCACCGTCGCCGTGCCGGTAATGCGCCCCAGCTCGCGCAACACCTCACCCAGTCGGGGTACTCTGTCGTGCAGCCACGCGCTATCCAGCGCGCGCTGGCTCAACTGTTCCAGCGAGGATATAGATAGCGTTCCTTCCACGTCAACGGCGCGAGGTGCGCTCGCAAACCGGAGCGAGCGGAGTGTAACCTCCGCCTCCGGGCTGGTAAGATGTACGTTACGGGCGTTCAGCTCGTCTTTGCGCCATTCTATCTCGGCGTAACCTTTGCTCAGCTTCAGCACATCCCATACGGCGTCTTCTGTGAGCAGTTCCCCGCGAAATTGCAGCTCGTTTTCGGTGCCGGAGAGCACGCCGCGCACCGATGCCTCTCCGCTAATGCCCTGAGGGGCGTCTTCAGGCAGCAGGGTGCGTATCTGAGCAAGGGGCAGCCGTTCGCCCTCTATGCGGAACGAAAGCCTGCCTTCGTTATCCCGCTCGCCTGCCACTTTCAACACGCCATCTCCCAGCCTGGCGGAGAGCGGGGCAATCTTTAGCGTACCTTCCTCGTAGCGAAGCGAGCCGCTGAGGTTGGTCAGACTCCAGTGCTGTATCTGCGCGGTAGGCACGCTCAGGGTCAGGTCGGCAGTGGGCGAGCGCAGGTTGCCCGCAATATGGAAGAATACCCTTCCTATTGCTTCTATCGGAGGTGGGCTTTCACCGTCCGGTACTTCACGCAGAGCAGCAAGAACCTCCTGCGCATCCACGTTGTTTGCGACGCCGTCTACGGAGATTTGTGCTTTCTCGGCGTCCAGTGGTTGCTGCAGGTCGCCCTGCCAGGTTATCTCCATCGGCGGACGGCGGATGATACCGCTTTCTACGGTAACCCTTTCGGGGGAAGCCAGTACGCGAGCGACCAGGTAATCCAGCGACCAGCGTCGCCACTGCAGGTCGGTCGCCTCTACCACGCCGCGAAATACCGGCTTGCGGAACGTGCCATCCAGTTCTCCGCGCGCGTATACCCATGCGAAAGGAACATCGCCCTCATGTTTCAGTTTTGGAGCAAGACGCTCTACCCATGGCGCCAGCAACACCTCATCGGCACGTAAATGCAGAGCAAGCCGCCGGCGTGCAAAGTCTACCTCTCCCGATACGTACGCCGAACCTGTCCAGTCCTCCAGCATCGCGCCGTCGACGTTCAGCGTTCCGGGCGTCCAGCGTATCCGCGCCTGTGCCTGCTCGCTCCGCCACAGGTTGCCCGCCAGCCGCTCACCCCACAGGTTTGCCACAACGGTCGGCTTCTGCAGGGTTCCATGCACCAGACCTTCCCCACGCACTGTGCCCCGCACGTCCTCCGGCAGATATGGACGCAGGCGGGTAAGATTCACGCCATCTGCACGCCATTGCGCGGCGAACCGCCATTCCTTCCGTTCCCTCCACAGCACCGCCTGCCCCCGAACGTTCCCCCCGGCGACGCGCACGGTCACATCCGGTAGCAGGGCGGATTGGGTATTTAATATAACTTTTGCCTTCAATTCCTGCACATTAATTTTCTGTACGGTTGCCTGTGCAGTGCTCACCACTCCCTGTATGTACGGCTGTGAGGGCGTGCCGCGCACGGTCAGGTTCGCGTCCACCGGCGCGTTCAGCGCTACCTGCGGCGCGTATCGGCGCAGCCAAGGGCGCAGTTCAGATGATGGTATCTTCCGGGCGTCTACAAACAGGTTCATGGCGACCTGCGGTTGCCATTGCACGCTACCCGATGCAAGCACCAGCCCGGAGCCGGTATTTGCCTGCGCCTGCCACGTGGCAACACCTGTCTGGAACTCGCCGGAGCCTCTCAGGTTGCTCAGCGAAAGGGTAGCCTGTGGCAGTCGCCACCGCGCTTGCGTTGCCTGTACCTTCGCCGTGCCGCTGTAGTGAATGTGCCTTTGCGCGTCGGTGTAAACCCATACGACT
>BEHS01000213.1 GCA_002898895.1 bacterium HR16
GATACTTTTTACGAAAGGAGGAGACGGTTTTGCGCCGATGGTTTGTGCTGGTATTACTGGTCGGTGTACTGATTACCCGAGGCGATGCCGACCTTGTCTCTATCAGTCTGGACAGCGCCAGCATCCTGCGTTTCGACGAGAACACAGGTGCCTTTCTGGGCACGCTGGTTCTTGGGGGAAGTGGTGGACTGAGTTCACCGCGGGGGCTGGTTTACGGACCTGATGGCGACCTCTACGTTACCGACCTTTTTTCCAACAGCGTGCTACGCTACAGGGGCAGTGATGGCAGCTTTATAAGCGCGTTTGTTCCGTCGGGCGGCGGGTTGTCGGGACCTCGCAACCTCACCTTTGGACCAGACGGCAACCTGTATGTGGTGAGCCGCGATACCGACAGCGTGCTCCGCTACAATGGGGCAACCGGTGCTTTTCTGGGAGCGTTTGTGCCTTCGCGGAGCGGTGGGCTGGACAATCCGGTGGACCTCGTTTTCGGACCGGACGGCAATCTGTACGTCAGCTCTATTAACACCAGCAGTGTGCTCCGCTATAACGGCGTTACAGGAGCCTTTATCGGGGTCTTTGCCTCCGGGGGAGGGCTGAGCGGTCCGCGCGGAATCGCTTTTGGACCGGACGGCAACCTGTATGTGGTGAGCCAGGGCACCAACAACGTCCTGCGCTACAACGGCGCGACCGGCGCGTTCATGGGCGTATTTGCTTCGGGTGGCGGTCTAACGATGCCCATCGGGCTGACGTTCGGTCCCGATGGAAATCTGTATGTGGGCACGCGCTCCGGCAATATCATACGCTACAACGGCGCGACCGGCGCGTTCATCGATGTTTTTGTGCCGGCGGGCAGGGGAGGGCTGGGCGGTTCAGCGTTTCTCACCTTCACGCCGCGCCGGGTGCATGGCGAGGTTTCTTTGCTGGATTTCGTCGGTGATCCGGCGCACGTGTTGCTCGTTGTAGAACTGCGTCCCCCCGGTGAGACCGTCGCACTGGAAACACGGACGATGCCTCTGGATTCCGCCAGCAGATACGCTTTCAGCACAACGCGCCTGGGGCGGTACGATGTGTCGGTGAAAGCCTCGCACTGGCTCCGACGAACCCTGCATAATGTGCTTCTCCAGTCCGATAGCCTGCTGGATTTCACGCTGACGAATGGAGACATCGATAACGACAACGAAGTGACCTTGTTTGATTTCGGTCGCTTGGTCGCTGCTTTTGGCAGTGTAACGGGTGACGATAACTGGGACCCCGACGCTGACCTGGACGGAGATGAGGAGGTCACGCTTTTTGATTTCGGCGTGCTGGTGCGCAACTTCGGCAGCATCGGCGACGACTAACGCGTATTCAAGGGAGGTTCCGCAAATGCTTTACAAGAAAGCGTCACTCGTGTTCGCGCTGAGTGTACTGGCACTCGGACACACCTTCTCATGGGCGATACCCAAGGGCGACAAGAGGGTCTTTATCACCCCGATCGCCAGTGGGCTCGTCTCCCCGGTAGGGTTGACCCATGCCGGAGATGACCGCCTCTTCGTCATCGACCAGGTGGGGCAGATTCGGATTATCGACCACACCGGTTTGCGTCCTGCTCCTTTCCTGGACCCCTCATCAAAGCTGGTAACCCTGCGTCCACGCTACGATGAGCGCGGTCTGCTGGGATTAGCTTTTCATCCCAACTTCGCGCAGAACGGCAAGTTCTATGTGTACTATAGCGCACCGGGCGCACCAGCAGATTGGAATCACCACAGCGTCATCTCGGAGTTTCGGGTCTCCTCCTCAGACCCGAACATGGCTGATCCTGACTCGGAGCGAATCCTCCTGACCATCGACCAACCGCAGAGCAACCACAATGGCGGTCATCTGGCATTTGGTCCCGATGGCTACCTGTACATTTCCAGCGGCGACGGCGGAGGTGCCAACGATGAAGGCATCGGACACAACCCGCAAATCGGTAACGGGCAGGATACTACCACACTGCTGGGCAAGGTACTGCGCATCGACGTGGACACCCAGGAGCCAGGCAGGCAATATGCCATCCCATCCGATAATCCTTTTCACGGCTCCACGACTGACCGCCCGGAAATCTACGCATGGGGGTTCCGCAACCCTTACAGCTTCTCCTTTGACCGCGGCGGCACGCACCAGCTCTTTCTGGGTGACGTGGGGCAGAATCTGGTAGAAGAAGTGGACATCGTGGTCAAGGGCGGCAACTACGGCTGGAAAGCAAAGGAAGGCACGCTGACCTTTGACCCCAACCTGCCTCAGACGGGGTATATCGACCCTATCGCCGAGTATTACCACCCGGAAGGCTCTGCGGTCATCGGCGGGTTTGTCTACCGGGGCAGCGACATTCCCGATTTAGTGGGCACATACGTGTTCGGCGACCTGAGCAAGCTGCCTTTGAGCACCGCTGCAGGCAGACTCTTCTATCTGCGTGAGGTGGCACCCGGACAGTTCGAGGTAGTGGAGTTCCAAATAGGACCAAACGACGAGGGGCTGGGGCAGGTGTACCTGAAGGGCATCGGTGAGGACGTGCGTGGGGAGCTGTACCTGCTGGTATCGAGTGTGCTGGGTCCCTCGGGAAGCGAGGGCGCGGTATGGCGACTATCTCCTGTGCCCGAACCCGGTACCTTGAACGCTGTGCTGACGCTTCTGGGAGCGGGCGGTCTGGTAGCGCGGCAGAGGCGCAGAAAATCACACCGGTAAACGATAAGAAACCACTATCTCAGCCACAATGCCGTCCCCGGGGTAACCACGCCCTTGGGGGCGCGATAGGGCGCAGGGGCAAGGTCTCCTGTGCCCTCCATTATCTTTACCTCCACCACCCGTTTGCCTCCATCATCCTTGCCGTCCACGCCCACAGAGTAAAGCAAAAAGCCTTTTGCTCCGGTACGGTACACGAACTCCCCGCCGGTGATGAGGTCTTTATTCAGGTCGGCAACCCCGGCTTCCACCAGCGTGCGCGGGTAATCCCCATGACGCAACTGGTAGGCGCGCACAGCCGCCGCACAAGCCAGCAGATGCAACCGCGTGGCGCTTATCACGGATTTATCCGATGCGGGGGTGAATACGGATGAAAGCATTGCCCGGTTCAACGGGTGTTTCGGTGTGACGCCAGGTAGCCGTCGCTGAAGGAGGGGCTTTTTCGCCTCGGCGATGGCTGTATCGTAAAGGCGCACAGCCTCTCGTGCCGCCGCCCGCAAATTCAACATCCTGCCTGCGTAGCGTGGGGGACTGGCGCTCGGTGGTGCCCCAAACAGCCGTGCCGTACGTTCACCGCCCTCGTACATGGCGTGGTACATGGCGATGGTGAGCCGCCTCTCGCCCTCCAGAGCCTGCCAGAAAGGTACGCGCGCCTGTTCCCACTCGCGTATCACCTGCACCACCCGGTCGCACTCGGCAGGAGAAAGTTTCTCCAGTCCCTCCATGAAGGCTGCGGTGGCGATGACTATCATTGCTTCTCCCACGAGATAGCGAATGAACGTCCCGCCGCGGCGCATATTCTCCGTGAGCAGGAGTATGGTGCGCAGGTCATCGATGGCTCTGGCATGGTCGCCTTCGCGCAATGCCACTTCGATGTCGGCGGCTTCCACTCTTGCCCACGTTCGCAACACGGAGCCAGCCTGCATGGTGGCATGCATGTTGTCCCAATCGGTTACGACGGAAGGTTTTTGCAGAATCTTGCGATACTCCCGTCGAACCGGTTCATAAACGGCGACGAACCGGCGCAAATCGGAGGTACTTGCTCCACGCTGCATTGCCCACTGGGAGAGCGGTGCGATATTCGGGGTGGTGGCTTCCAGCTGGCGAGTCTTCTGCACCAGCTGCAGGTAAGCGGGGTAGGCGTTATCGGGCGGTGTAGAAAGGGGTGGGACGGGCACATCGGGTGGCGCAGTCCAGTAGAGGAAGAGAAGCCCTCCAGCCATTAGCATGATGAAAATAAACGCGGCGCAGCCCAGCAGCCACGGGTTTCGCATGCTCATGACGACTGTGCCCCTTTCACCATCTTTAAAAACTCTTCCTCCGTCAGCACCGGCACGCCCAGCTGTAACGCCTTTTGATACTTCGAACCGGGGCTTTCGCCCACCACCACATAGCTGGTCTGTCGGCTGACGCTGCCCGATGCCTTGCCGCCCAGCTCGCGTACGAGAGCCTCCGCCTCTTCGCGGGTGAAGTGCTGTAATGCGCCGGTGAACACAAAGGTTAATCCCGCAAAAGCATCGGAGCGTTTCTGCCGTTCGGCAACAGGGGTAACGCCTGCGTCCAGCATTTTCTGTATCACCCGGCGGTTCTCCTCACGGCGGAAGAACTCCACAATCTCGCGCGCGGTGGCGGGACCGATTTCCGGAATCTGCAGCAGCTGCTCTTCGGTAGCGTTCACCAGCGCGTCCAGACTGCCCAGATACTCGGCGAGCAGTTGCGCGGCGCGCTCGCCTACCTGCCGGATACCCAGCGCGTAGATGAAGCGCGACAGGGGAACCTGCTTACTGCGCTCCACCGAGTTCAGCAGGTTCTCCGCCAGCTTCTCGCCCATACGCTCCAGCGGTAGCAGGTCCTCTTTCTTCAGGTAATACAGGTCGGCGGGATCGCGGATGATGCCTTCTTCAAACAGCCGTTGTACCCACTTGTCGCCGAAGCCCTCGATGTTCATCGCGTTGCGCGAGGTAAAGTGCCGGATGCGCTCCACAATCTGCGCCGGGCAGGCGAGATTGACGCATCGCGCGACTGCTTCGCCTTCGGGCTTTTCTACCGGTGCTCCGCATTCGGGGCAGGTTTGCGGACGGACAATCGGCTGCTCGTCGCCGTCGCGTTCCTCCTCCACGACGGACACCACTTCGGGTATCACGTCACCTGCACGCTGAATCATCACTACGTCGCCAATCATCACTCCCTTACGGGCGATTTCGTCCTCGTTGTGCAGGGTGGCGCGCGAGACGGTGACGCCGCCTACCTCCACCGGCTCCATGATGGCGACAGGGGTCAGTGCGCCTGTGCGCCCTACCTGCCAGCGCACTTCCAGAATGCGTGTGCGCGCCTGCTGAGCGGGGAACTTATACGCCACCGCCCAGCGTGGACTGCGCTGCACGTAACCCAGGTCCTGCTGCATCAGCAGGGAGTTCACCTTGACTACTACACCGTCCACATCGTAGTTCAACTCGCTTCGTCGCGCCGTCCACTGCTCGCAGAAGGCGATGACCTCCTCGATGCCGGAGCAAATCCTCGCATGGGGATTCACCGGGAAGCCCCATGCCTTCAGCGTTTGCAGAATCTGCCAGTGTGTGTCGAAACTTACCCCCTCTACCGCGCCGATACCGTAGGCGAACAGGCTGAGGCGACGCCTGGCAGTGATGCGCGGATCCAGCTGGCGCACGGAACCCGCCGCCGCGTTGCGCGGATTGGCGAAAGTGGGTTCGCCTGTCTGCTCGCGCTCCTCGTTGATGCGCCGGAACTCGTCGTGCGTGAGGTACACTTCACCGCGCACCTCGACGAACGAAGGGATGGGCACAGCAGGCTCGTCGAACAGGGAAGACGGAGCAGAAACGGGCTGTCGCAAGCGCAAAGGAATGGCGTGAATCGTGCGCAGGTTCTGGGTTACATCTTCGCCCTGTAAGCCGTCGCCGCGCGTGGCGCCTGTGACGAATACGCCGTCTATGTAGGTGAGCGAGATAGCCAGCCCATCTATCTTCAGCTCCGCCACGTATTCGATGCGCTGGTCCAGAGGCATCCCCAGAAACCGTTTGATGCGCTGGTCAAACTCCCTCAGTTCCTCCGCGCCGAAGGCGTTCCCCAGGCTGAGCATCGGCTGACGGTGGGTATGTGTGGCGAACGCTTCCAGCGGCGGCGCGCCCACGCGCATCGATGGGGAGTCGGGTGTGCGAAGGTCGGGAAACTGCTCTTCCAGCTGCAGCAGCTCGCGCATCAGCGCGTCGTATTCGGCGTCGGAAATCTCGGGTTGGTCCAGCACGTAGTAGAGGTAGTTATGGTATTCAATCAACCGGCGCAGCTCTTCCAGTCGCTTTTGCGCCTGTTCGCGCGTGAGTTCGCTCATGGGCAAGCCTCCTTGCTGGTGTTCCATTCGATGTATACGATTCTGGTGGGGGATTTCCTGCCAAAGGCTGTTTCGGCTGGGTGAACAATCGCCCACCAGGCCAGCCTGTGCGAGCTGTCAGCCCTGCGACCGAGGCCTTTGATACTCGCTCCTTGCGTATTCACTGTACCCTCTTGACAAGCAAACCATTGTGTGTTATCTCATAATACTGGGTGTGCAATTGGCAAACTGCAGGCTCCTTGACAAGACGAAGGTGAAGGAGGTTCGCCATGAACACAGGGAGAACTGTGGTTCAACAACTGGTGGAAGGTAGTCTGGAGTCTCTGCTGTCCCTTGCCGAGCAAGCGTTGTGGAACGATACTTTGCGCCGACCGGTGATGCGGCAACTTGAAAAGCGTGTGCTGGCGCACGTGCAGGCGAGTGCC
>BEHS01000214.1 GCA_002898895.1 bacterium HR16
GCGGATATGGGGGGCGGTTCTACGTTCCACACCTGCTATATTCAGGTGGAGAAGGTGGACGCAGAATAGCTAGCGGATAACGAGCGTGCCTTCCACTATCTCGCCTCGGGGGGTCACCAGCCCGATGCCTGCCCGCTTGACCTCTTCCACTGCGACAGGATCGGCGCGCATGGCAAAGAAATAGGGGATGTATGGAGGGTGCAACCCCGCTTTCCCCAGTCGCTTGCGGAAACCTTCGGACCGCACACGTTGCGCCCAGGCGTGCACCTCCCGCCTCCCCAGACGGGTCTTGCTTTCGACCAGGACAGTGATACTCTCTCCATCCGGTGTCTCGCCAATGAGCACCACATCCATCTCGCCATCGAAGACCACCGCCTGGCGCGCTTCCGAGAACCGATATCCCTTCTCTTTGAGAACCCACCACACCATATCCTCTGCTTCTTCCTCCAGGGTCATCCCCACGCGCGCCGACAGATTCTTGAGTTCCCGGCTGATTTCATTTAAGCGACGGTCTGTGCTCTCGCGGTAGGCTTTGAACTCCCTGCTAAGCTCATCTAAGCGAAGATCGGTGCTGCTTCGATAGGCAACAAACTCTTCATGAGTACGTCGTTGTGCCTCCGCCAGTTCCTCTACCTGCTGCTCAGTGCGACGCTGCGCTTCCGCCAGTTCGCGCACTGCCTCGGAAAGTTCTGCGAAACGGGCGTCGGTCTGTGCGCGGTATGAGGCAAGTTCCTGTTCGGTACGTCGTTGTGCCTCCGCCAGTTCGCGCACTGCCTCGGAAAGTTCTGCGAAACGGGCGTCGGTCTGCGCGCGGTATGAGGCAAGTTCCTGTTCGGTACGTCGTTGTGCCTCCGCCAGTTCGCGAATAGCCTGATCGGTCTGTACCCGATACGTTGCGAACTCCTCTGTAAGCCTCTTCTGCGCTTCCGCCAGTTCCTCTACCTGCTGCCCGGTGCGACGCTGCGCTTCTGCCAGTTGGCGAACCTCGGCGGTCAGGGCAGCCAGCTGTTCCTCCGTGCGTTGCTGTGCCTGAATGAGCGAGTGCATCTGCTGGGGTAGGGCAAGAAACTCCTCTCCCAGCAGGGTTTCCAGCAGCCTCGCACGCCACTCAGGGTGTTGCTGCAAGATTTCTAAGAGGTCTTGAAAGTCGCTGACAGTAAACGGCATTCTTTGTTCACCTGAGCCTATTATACCATACCTGCATCTGACCGCGCTTACCCCGTAAATATGCCATAATCTATAGCGTAACTCCATACAGCACACAAGGAGAAGAAGGATGAAGCGGACATTCGCATCGGCAATTCTCGTTGTGCTCTGGCTACTGGTTGCCATAGCAGCAACGGCGCAGGAGAAGGTCACTCTGCAGTATAAAGCCCAAAAAGGGCAGAAGATGACCTACCGCTTAGAAGCCGACCTCAGCAGCGAGTTTGGCGGGCAGAAGATAAACGTGCTTATCAAGCAGACCTCCGTAGATGAGATCCTCGATGTTTCGGCTTCAGGAGAAATCACGCGCCAGTCTATAGACGAAGAGGTGGAGATGACCGTCAACGGGCAAAAAATGCCCGCCTCAGAGGAAACAAGCAAACGGCGCACGATTACGGTGACCAAGCCCGATGGCACACTGGTTTCCGTGAAATGGGAGGGCGGGCGCGAGCCGACCGAAGCCGAACGCAAAGCGCAGATGCGTCTGATGCAAGCCATGCAGATAGTGTTTTCCTCCGGTCCTGTAGGCGTCGGCGATAAGTGGACGCGCGAATACAAAGAGGACACCGACAAGGGCACGCCCGCCGCCACCGCTGAATACGAGCTGCTCGCACTGGAGAAGACCAGAGGCGTGGACACCGCAAAACTGCGCTACACCTATCGCGAAACAGGCAGGGAAAAGAACCTGAGCCTGCAGGGCGAAGTGTGGGTAGAAGTCGCCTCGGGCGATACCGTGGTGCTCAGCCTTGACGTAGAGAACTTTCCGTTTGCACCTTCTGAACAGGCTCCGACGTTCAGCGGTAAACTGCGCGCAGAGCGTACGGGCGGTAGCCCTGTCGGGGGTGTGGCGGCGGCGGCACAGCCTGCCGAAGCCACGAAAAAGAAGGAGAAGACCATTGAAGAGGTGGTCAAGGACTTCGAGAAGATCGAAGGGCTCTTCACGCTTTACCGCAAGAAGGAAGCGGGCAAAGATACCATCTACATGGAAATCCGCGAAGACCAGCTGGACAGGTTGATGCTGCTGCAGGTGACGCAGAGCACGGGTACAGGAGGCTACTCGCTGGCCGCCGGCAACCCGATTGACGATATCCTCTTTAAGTTTGTCCGGCGCGAGGAACAGATTTTGTTCGTGGTACCCAATATCCGCTTCCGTGCCGACGAACGACAGCCTATTGCCCGGGCGGTAAAGCGCTCCTTTGCGGATGCCTATCTGGAGTCGTTCCGTATCGAGGCGCGTAGCGAAGAGCGCAAAAGCCTGCTCATCAACATCAGCGACCTGTTCCGCTCGGATATTGCCCAGATCACCCGTCTGGCGCAGGCGGCCGGTGGAGCATACAGCATCGACCGTGAGAAGACGGTGATTAACGCCATCAAAAACTTTCCGAACAACCTGGTGGTGCAGACCGCCTATCATCTGGTGCGTGCGGGAGGAGGTGGTGGCGCATCGCCTTTCTCCATTCCGGGCATGAGCTCCGGAGCGCCACTCGCCGATGCCCGCAGTCTGCCTCTGGAGGTGAACTACAACCTTTTCTTCCTGCCCCAAAACGGCTACCGCCCACGACTGGCGGACCCGCGTGTGGGCTATTTTGTGACCGAGTTTCAGGACTTCACGCAGGACAAAGACGATCAAACCACACGCTACATCCTGCGCTGGCATCTGGAAAAAGCCGACCCCAGCGCGCCGCTTTCACCGCCGAAGGAACCCATCGTTTTCTGGCTGGATAACGCGATACCGACCGAATATCGCGATGCGGTGCGCGAAGGTATCCTGTGGTGGAATAAGGCGTTTGAGCGCGTCGGCATCAAGGATGCCATCGTGGTCAAGCAGATGCCCGAGGATGCCGACTGGGACCATGCGGACATGCGCTACAACGTTATCCGCTGGGTGACATCACCCTCTTCAGGATATGCAGTTGCCCTGTTCCGCACGAACCCGCTGACCGGACAGATACTCAACGCCAGCATCACCGTGGACGCTAACATGACTCGCTTCGCCCGCACCGAGTTCCAGCGGATGATTAACCCGTTGAGCGTATTTGACCCCGAACCGCTACCCACCAACCCGTTCCTGTGCAATATGGCAGAGGAGGCAGCGTATCAGGCGTGGTTCGGTGCGACGGCGATGAAGCTGATGCAGACGCCGAAGTCCACCCGTATCTCCGAGTCCGAATATGTCAAGCAGTACATCCGCGAGGTAGTGGCGCATGAAATGGGGCATATTCTGGGACTGCGTCACAACTTCGTTGCCAGCACATTGCATTCCACAAAAGATCTGGCAGAGGCTAGCCGAATAAACCATCTCGGCATGGTCGCCTCGGTGATGGACTACACGCCGGTGAACATCATCGCGCTGCACTCGCCGCGCTCGGCGTACTGGACGCAGGGGATAGGCGTGTACGACTACTGGGCAATAGAGTATGGCTACAAGCCCGGTAAGGCGGCTACTCCCGAAGCGGAATTACCCATGCTGCGCTCTATCGCTCGCCGTTGTACGGAACCCGGTCTGGCGTACATGGGCGATGAGTTTGCCGACAACGTAGACCCGTTGATTACCCGATTTGACCTCAGCAAGGACCCGCTGGAGTACTGGGCGATTATCTTCCGGGATGTGAGCCGGATGATACCTCAGCTGCCTACAAAAGCGGTGAAGGTCGGCGAGAACTACTACGAGCTGACCCGCAGATTCAACGGGCTGCTCTCCATGTATGCCCGTGCGGCAAATGTGGTGTCGCGCTACATTGGGGGCGTGCGCTTGCGCCAGAACCATCGCGGCGACCCGAACGAGAAGCCGCCAGTCGTGCCCATCAGCGCTGCCGACCAGAAACGCGCGCTGGCGTTACTGACGCAGTACGTGTTCTCGCCCAGAGCGTTCAACTTCCCGAAGGAGATATACCTCAAGCTCGCCCCGAACCCGTTCCCGGACTATGCGCAGATGCTCACCAGCCGTCCGCGTCTGGATGCGCCGGTGCGAGATACTATCTCCGGCATTCAGGTACGTACCCTGAATCGGCTTTTCAGCGAGCAAACGCTCAGCCAGATTGCGAACAATGAGTTCAAGGCGCGCAAGCCGGATGAGACACTGAGCATGACCGCGCTCTTCGAACAGGTGAGCAACGCGGTCAACGCCGAAATCATCAACGGCAGCAATGTGCCCGCACTGCGCCGGCTCCTGCAGAGAACGTACCTGCGAACGCTGGCGGATATGCTGGTCAATCCCGATTCGGAGGTGCCGGACGATGCGAAAATGCTGGCGCGTTATCACCTGCGCCGTCTGAAAGGGCAGATACTGGCGGTGCGTAACAAACCTCTGGACACCACCACGCGAGTCCATCTCGACGAGATGTTGAGCGAGATCGACCGCGTGCTGAATGCCCGATACACCATCGGCTCCGCTTCAGAGCCTGCAGCTCCCCCTGTTATTCCTCGCAGATGAAGATAGGAGGGAGGATTGCACGTCGCCAAAGACGCGTACAATCCTCCCTCTCGGTCCGTTCTGTAGAAGGCATCCGCAGGGATTGCGCTCTGCACACTCATCCGGGTCAAGGGTAGACGTTTAGCTGCCCATTATGCCACAGAAATAACTGTGAAGGCGAATAAATGCTATTTGGACTGCGAAATTGTCTTATGCTACCAGATTTTCGCTTATACTGCAAAATTTGCAGGTTTTTCTGTTCAGCACTTGACAAAATCTGAAGATGCTATTAGAATCATAGTAAGGGCTGAAACGTTAGGGTACAGTGGACTATATCGGCTCCTGCTTTGCCGCAGGAATACTATCCTCATGCGAAAGATGCCCAAACTTCTCGGCATCATACCAACGGTGCAGATGAAGAATCCTAACTGTCAAGGAGGTCGAATCGATGCACAACGCGAGACGTTTCGCGTTCACGCTGATTGAGCTGCTGGTAGTTATCGCGATTATCGCGATACTGGCAGCAATCTTGTTCCCTGTCTTTGCGCAGGCGCGCGAGAAAGCACGTGCTGCCGGATGCTTGAGCAACTGCAAGCAAATGGGCACGGCGATCCTGATGTATGCGCAGGACTATGACGACGCTATCGTGCCCTGGCTGCGGCGCGCAAACTACTCCGGCGAACCGCGCGCTCAGCGCCTGTGGACCGGTTTGCTACAGCCGTACGTGAAGAACGGTGGCACTAACCCGCCATCCGGCGTGTTTGCCTGCCCGTCCGGTAACCCGGAGTCCATCAAGAAGGGTGCAGACGCCCAGGACTGCTATCCGGGTGAACTGGATGACTTCTGGCCCCCGCTGGAGGTATGGTCGCACTACGCGATTACCTTCCAGATGGCAACACGCGCAGGTAGCGGCACCCAGCAGGACCCGTACTATCAGTACGCCGGTAGCCTGGCATATCCGCCGGAAATGGGCGGTTTAACCCGCTATATGCCTGAAGTAAAGCGTCCCGCCGAGACCGTGCTTATCGGTGACGGTATCACGATGGTAGGCGGCGGTTACTTCGTTATCGTGCTGGGTTGCGAGTCAGCGTACGTTCACCAGGACGGCAGCAACTTCGTGTTCCTGGATGGACATGCCAAGCGCATCGCCCGCAACTCAGAGCGCTACCTGTCCTCTACCGTTGAGAACGGACAGACCGTCTGGTACAAAACCTACTACACCTTCTCGATGGAGTAAGAGACGATGCGTGGCGTAGCCCGGCGCTTTCGTAGCGCGACTTTGCTCCTGCTGGCGGCAGCGATGTTACTGCCGGTGCTGCTGGCTGGGTGCGGTAAAAAGGAAGAGAAGCTACCGCCGAACTATTACACCGGTCCCATGAAGCCCAAGGGCACCGGCGCGGCGGGAGCGAACAACTAACACGAAACACCGGAGGGCGGCATGAGTCGCCCTCCAGTTTTATCCATTACCCTTCCCCCTTTTACTGCCTGTTCCCTGTAGAGTATCATCTATACAGAAAAACACGAAAGGGTGGTACCCATGTGCGGACGCTTTACCCTGACACAACCCGCGCAGGCGGTGGCAGAACGTTTTGGGGTGCAATTCGTGCTCTTCGAATTCGCGCCGCGTTACAACATTGCCCCATCGCAGCCGGTAGCAGTAATCACGCAGGACGGTGGGCGCAGATTGGAAGCCTGCCGGTGGGGGCTGGTTCCCTTCTGGGCGAAAGACCCCGAGGTAGGCAACCGATTGATTAACGCTCGCGCCGAAACGCTGGCGGAAAAACC
>BEHS01000215.1 GCA_002898895.1 bacterium HR16
AGAGATGCGCCCTGAGGATGGGGTGGTTGGTTGGGTTGAGGCGCACCTTTTCCACCGGCTGTCCGAAGAGATACTCCGGGTGGCGCATCAGGTACTGGTCCAGCGGGTCGTTCTGCGCCACGAGGATAATCATCGCTTCCCTGTCGCGCCGCCCCGCCCTGCCCGCCTGCTGCCATGTGCTGGTGATACTGCCGGGGTAGCCTGCCATCACCACCACATCCAGTCCACCGATGTCCACCCCCAGTTCCAGCGCGTTGGTGCTGACTACACCCAGCAATTCACCGTTGAAAAGCCTGCGTTCGATCTCGCGCCGTTGCTCCGGCGTGTAGCCCGCACGATAAGACATCAATCGTTCCTTCAGCTCGGGGGCGCGCCGTTCCGCCAGCTCGTAAGCATAGCGCAGTATCAGCTCGGTGGTCACGCGCGCTTTGGCGAAAACCAGCGTGCTCCAGCCCGTTTCCGCCAGCGCGGTCATGATGGCAGCGCTCTCCACATTGGTGCTCAGTCGCTCAAAGCTCTCGCCGACAACGGGTGGATTCCACAGTACAAAATAGCGTTGCGGACGAGGCGCACCGTCCTCCTGAACCAGCGTGCAGGGCAATCCCGTGAGCGTCTGCGCCGTCTCCTGCGGGTTGCCGACTGTGGCGGAGGTGAGGATAAACTGCGGACGTGCCCCGTAAAACTCCGCCAGCCGACGCAACCGGCGCAACACCAGCGCCACATGCGAGCCAAACACGCCACGATAGGCGTGCATTTCATCCACTACCACATACCGCAGTTTGCGCAGGAAACTCGCCCAGGAGGAGTGGTTGGGCAAGATACCCACATGCAGCATGTCGGGATTGGTTAAAACGATATGCGCCCCGCGCCGGATAGATGCTCGCTCGTGCTGAGGGGTGTCGCCGTCGTACACGCCGAAGCGCACCTGCGGAAACAGCCCCAGGTCGTTCAGTTTCTCCAGCTGGTCGCGTGCCAGCGCCTTGGTGGGGAAAAGATAGAACGCGGTGGTATACGGGTTGGTCAACACGCTCTCCAGCACAGGCAGGTTATAGCACAGCGTCTTGCCGGAAGCGGTTCCGCTGACCACCACCACATGCTCGCCGCGGCGCGCCGCCTCTAAAGCCATCGCCTGATGACTGTAGAGCACCCCGACGCCCTGCGCCCGCAGCGCACGCTCCAGAGGCTCCGGTAGAGGACGGCTGATCGCGCCGGTGCGCCCGGCGGTGGCTTCCAGCAGATGCACATGCACTACCCGCTTGCGCACCTCCTCATCCTGCAGAAACATCTGTAAATACTCGGCGAGACGCACTCTGCTCTCTCCCCTTCTGGTAACTGTACTCTGAATCATACTGCGATTCGGGCACTGAAGACAACAGAGCGATTGCCACTGCAGCGCGTGGTGTGCTACACTTACTATATACACAACGCCAACTTCACAGGTGCTTGCCATGCCAGAACGAATAGACCCGGCGATTACCGAGCAGGACGTTGCGCGAATGACCGATTCGGGCAGTTTCCAGCGCGGCAAGAGATATTTTCGCTCCCAGGCGATTATCAATCCCGTTCGGGAAGGGAACAGGCTGATCGCGGAATGCATCGGCTCCGATATAGAGCCGTACCGCGTGCGCATCACGCTGGGCGAAAAGGGCATTGCGGATTTTGACTGCAGCTGCCCGCGAGGAGGGTTCTGCAAACACGTGGTCGCGCTCGCGCTTACCTATATCCACCAGCCAGAACGGTTCGCGGAACAAGAACCGCTGGAGGAGCGTCTTGCCCGGCTCAGCCACGAACAGCTTGCCTCTCTGGTAAAGATTATGGTCGAACGCTATCCCTCCCTGCGTGCTCTGATTCCTGCCGGCTCACAAACGTCCCCGGCACCGTCGGAACACGTGGACACCGAGCCGTTTCGCCAGCAGATTCGCGCGGCGGTAAACCAATATGTCGGCTATGCGGAGCGAGGATATCAGGTTCGCGGTTCGGCGCTGCAAACCGTGTGCCATGCAATCCACTCGCAGGCACAACGTTACGCAGAGAAGGGCGACTGGGCGAATGCGGGCGTTATCTATCAGGCGGTCATCGAGGAACTGTGCAAAGCGTACAGGAAATTGTGGGAATACGGTGAGTCAGGCGAAGCAGGTTCCAATCTGGTGGATGCGGTCACACATCTAATAACATGCTTCGAGTATCTACCCGATGATGATCCGTTACGCCAGCAGTGGGTACAAACGCTTTGGAGCTTCATCGTGACAGATATGGACAGCGGGGGATACGCGGACACATACGACGCCGAAACCGTGCTCATAGAAAGCACCACTGCTGAAGAGTGGCAGAACATAGAGAAGCAAATCCTGGCGCGCCTGGCAGAAAAGGGAAACGACTGGTACCGCGATCACCTGCTGGACATGGTTATAGAACGCTATGCCAAGGAGGGAAGAGAAGAGGAGCTAACCGGGCTCATCATGGATTACGGTTCTCCACTCCAGCGGATACATCACCTGATCAGGATGGGGCGGGTGCAGGAGGCAATAGACATAGTTATCCGCGAGGTTCAGCTGAACAGAGTGCATGAGGTAGTAGCACACCTGCTGGAGGTGGGAGCGCATCAGGAGGCAGTTCACCTGATGGAGCACTTCGCTTCGCAAGCGAGCGAAAGGGATGCCCATACCCTTTCCGAACTCTACGAGCAGGTTGGACTGATAGACCGCGCCGCCGAGATACAGAAGCGTTACCTGCTGGCATTCCCCTCTCTGTCCGGGTATCGGCACCTGCGCCGGCTGTGCGAGCAGATAGAGACATGGCAGAAAGAGCGAGAGAGCGTGCTTCATGACCTGGAGGCGCAGGGCGATTTTGCCACTCTCACTGCAATCGCTGTCGAGGAAGGCGACGCCCGCCGCGCGCTGGAGATGCTCGAGTTGGAGGAAGCGCAAAAAGACCCCGAACGCCCGTACTATTATGCCTCCTATGAGAATCTCCGCCTGCGCGTCGCCGAGGTAGCGGAGCAAGAGTTCCCAGAGGAGGCAATCCGACTATACACGCAGTTGGCAGAGACGCTGATTGGCTACCGAAACCGAACGAATTACGCTGCCGCCGCCGAACTGCTTACCCGCGTGCGTGCGCTGTACTCTCACCTGAAACGCGAGGAGGAATGGCAGAGGTATATCGCCGGTCTGCGCGAACAGCACTCCCGCCTCCCCGCCCTGCAAGACGAGCTGAACAAGGAGGGGTTGTGATACAGGGTTGCGTGGCTGAAGTCGCAAACAATCGCACGCTGGTACATAACGTTTGCGTCTAAAGCCGTTCCCACCCAGACAAAGCCCTGCCTTCGCAGGGCTGAGAGCCAGCGCAGGCTGGCTTCGGTTGTAGGGGAACGGCTTTAGCCGTGGGGGGATAACCGCAACGGCTCAATAGAAACCTCGTCCCGTGCCCCCCTTGGATGGTCGCGCTCCATCACGACCACATCGAGACGGCTCGGCAGGAGCCTCGCCCTCCAAAGGGATGAATCTCGACAGACCACTCAATACTTGAACACAGATAATTCTTTAGATATTGACAAAGCGATTTCGCCTACCTGTCATTCTGAGCGCAAGCGAAGAATCTCGGAGATGCTTCACTTCGTTCAGCATAGCAAAAAGGACGAGATGCTTCGCTAATGCTCAGCGTGACACAATAGACTGCGCCATATGCCTCCGGTCAGAAACGAACACTACCACCTCTTCAGCCCCGGATACGGCGCCCTGAGTGTGTACACTGCGTTCGTCTCCGTTTCGGTAATGAACAGTGTGCGGTTGTCCCGGCCGCCGAACTCCACGTTGGTGGGGTTGTTGCCTCCTGCGGGATAACTGCGCCATACTTTGCCATCGGGACTGACTACCAGCACCTTGCCCGCACCGAACTGCGCAATCCACAGGTTGCCGCGCGTGTCGAAACGCATTCCGTCCGGTCCACCCGGGGGCGGCAGCTGGATAAACACCTCCATCTCGCCCAGCGTGCCATCAGCACGTATCTGCCAGCGCAGGATGCGGTTGCGCGGCGACTCCGCCACATACAGCCACTTCTCATCCCGGCTCAGCGCGATGCCGTTGGGAAACTGCAGTCCCTCCGCCAGCCGCTGTACCTTGCCATCCGCGTTACGCCGATACACCGCCCCGATTGGCTTATCCCACGAGCCTGCCGGGTCGGTGAAATACAGGTTGCCCTTCGAATCGAAGCAGAGGTCGTTGGGACCCAAGAAGGGTTTGCCGTCACACTCTTCCGCCATGATTTCCGCCTTGCCGGTGCGGTCAAAACGTACAATCGCTTTCCGCTTATAGTCACACACCCACAACGTGCCGTCCCTGGCGAAGGTGGAGCCATTCCCACTGCCGGGCGCCTTCGCGAAGACCTCCACCCTGCCGTCGGGGTATACGCGGTGGATGTTGTCGCTCTGGCAGTTCACGACGTACAGGTAACCGGTGCTGCGTTCGTAAGCCGGTCCCTCGCAAAACTGGAACCCCTCTGCCAATTTGGTCAACTCCGGTGCTCTTTGTGCCATCACCATTCCTCCTGCCAGTAGAAGCGTTAGAACCCAGTTGCTCCTGGTCATCGGTGGTCACCTCTTTTCGTTGAGGATGTTCGCTATCCATATCCCTTTCGCCTGCACACGTCTGCACGGATGCGATATAATGTGAAGTGGTAACTGTTCTCTGGGAGGGATAACCATGCTACCCCCGTTCAAAAACGAACCTGTGGTGAACTTCAACGAAGAGGTTCATCGTCAGCGGATGCTGGAAGCATTGCGCAAGGTGGAAAGCGAACTCGGCAGAGAGTATCCCCTCATCATCGGTTGCGATAGGGTCACTACCCCCGATACCTTCACCTCCATCAATCCTGCCCGCCCGTCGCAGGTGATTGGACGATTCGCCAAAGCCACTCCTGAGCTGGCGGACAGAGCGATTCGCGTGGCGTACGACACCTTCCGTACCTGGAGCCGCGTGCCCTACGACGAGCGCGCCCGCTACCTGCTGAAAGCGGCTGCCATCATGCGCCGGCGCATCTACGAGATGTCCGCATGGATGGTATACGAAGTCAGCAAATCGTGGGTGGAAGCGTACGCCGATGTGGCGGAAGCGATAGACTTCATGGAGTTCTACGCCCGCGAGATGATGCGCCTTGGTCCTCCTCAACCGGTGGTGGATTACCCGGGCGAGGAGAACGAACTGCGTTACATCCCGCTGGGCGCAGGAGCGGTGATTCCGCCGTGGAACTTCCCGCTCGCGATACTGACGGGGATGACCACCGCCGCCGTCGTCACAGGCAATACGGTGGTGCTGAAGCCTGCCTCCGCCGCACCCACCATCGCCGCTAAGTTCATGGAGGTGATGCAGGAAGCCAGCCTGCCTGCCGGGGTGATTAACTTCCTGCCAGGACCGGGCAGTAGCGTGGGCGACGCGCTGGTTACCCATCCGCTCACCCGCTTCATCGCCTTCACCGGCTCCAAAGAGGTCGGCTTGCGCATCCACGAGCTGGCGGCGAAGCACCAGCCCGGACAAATCTGGCTGAAGCGCACCATCCTGGAGATGGGCGGTAAAGACTGCATCATCATCGACGAGGATGCCGACCTCGAATCGGCGGTGGAGGGCGTTAACTGGTCTGCCTTCGGTTTCCAGGGGCAGAAGTGCTCCGCCTGCTCGCGTCTGGTGATTCATCAGGCGGTGTACGACCGCTTCCTGGAGATGGTGGTGGAACGCGCGAAGCAGAACACCGTCGGCGACCCGGTGGACGGGCGCAACTTCATGGGCGCGGTGATCGACGAGTCGGCACTGCGCAAAATCACCGGCTATATCGAGGTGGGAAAGACGGAAGGCAAACTGGTTCTCGGCGGCGAGAGACTGCCGGGCGAGGGCTATTTCCTGCCTCCCACCATTTTCGCGGATGTAGACCCCAACGCCCGCATCGCGCAGGAGGAGATATTCGGACCGGTGCTGGCGGTCATCAAGGCACGAGACTTCGACCATGCGCTGGAAATCGCCAACGGCACGGAGTACGGCTTGACGGGCGGCGTCTACTCCAACAACCGTCGCCATCTGGAGCGCGCCCGCCACGAGTTCCATGTGGGCAACCTCTACTTCAACCGCAAGATTACCGGTGCGCTGGTGGGAGTGCAACCATTCGGCGGTTTCAATATGTCGGGAACCGACTCGAAGGCAGGCGGCAGTGACTACCTGCTGCTGTTCATGCAGGCAAAATCCATCAGCGAGCGGTGGTAGCTCTCAGCCCCCTCCGGACAGGAGGGGGCTTCCTTATTCACAGTTCCAGCGCGTCTACAATGGGATTCAGGTACGTGGAATCCGTCCACGTACCGCCCTTCATGCTCAGGTGCACACTACCATCCTTACGCAATACAACAATAGGTTCAC
>BEHS01000216.1 GCA_002898895.1 bacterium HR16
GTATCCAGCACAAAGCCCATGGTGGCGGGGATGCGTTCCAGAGGCAAATGCTTTGCTCCCAGCAAGCCGATCTCTTCGGCGACGCTCAGCAAGAGCCATATCTCGCCGTGCGGCAGTCCGTTCTCCACAATACACTCTATCGCCTCCAGCAGAGACGCCAGCCCAGCCTTGTCATCCGCGCCGAGGATGGAGTTCCCGTCGGTGCGAATCAGGTCATCCTCCACAATAATCTGCACGTTCGGGTTGGGCTCTACCGTGTCGAAATGCGCACTGAAGAAGATGGGTGGTGCGCCTGTGACGTTCGCAGGCAGGCGAGCGATGACGTTATCCGCGTTGCCTCCGATGCGTTTGCCCGCTTCATCGCGCTGAACCTCCAGTCCCAGCCGTTGCAGGCGGGGGAGCACCGCTTCGATAACCTCTGCCTCCTGCTTTGGCGGACTGTTGACGCGACACAGCGCGATAAAGTCGTTTATCAGCCGTTGCCGTTTGACCATGATGCTGCCTCCTATCGGGTAATCGTAATCTTGCTCAGCCCTCGAGGGCGGTCGGGGTCATAACCGCGCGTCTCCGATAGATGGAACGCGAACAGCTGCCCGACGACGATGTACACCAGCGGGCTGATGCGCTCTGTTATATCACACGGCAGCACCACCATCCGGGTGGCTAAACGCAGAATCTCCGGATTGCAGGACACCACCACGATCTCTGCACCGCGTTCGCGCAGTTTGGCGGTCAGCTGGAGCATGGTTGCGTAAGCGTTGCCGTTGGGCGCGTACACAAAGCAGGGGAAGCCAGTGTCCACCACCGCAATAGGACCATGCAGGAAGTCGGCGGCGGAGTAGGCGCGCGCAATTACGTAACCCGTTTCCATCATCTTCAGCGCCGCTTCGTGTGCGGTGCAGAAATTATATCCGCGCGACAGCACCATACAGGCGGACATGTAGCGGTAACGCTCGGCGAGGAGTTCTATCTCCTCTTCCATCGCCAGCACCTGCTCCATGCCCTGCGCCGCTTCTTCGATATCCTCGCCGGGTCGTGCTCGCCCCACCAAGGTGTCTACCAGCAGGGCGATGTTCGCCAGCGTAGCGGTGTAGGTCTTGGTAGCGGCGACGCTGCGCTCTTCACCCGCATGGCAGAGCAGCACATGCTCTGCCACCTGCGCCAGTTCCGAGCTGGGGTCGTTGGTGATAGCGGCGGTCAATGCGCCTGCGGCGCGGGCGGCGGAGACCACCTCCACCACGTCCTGCGCCTTACCCGACTGGCTGATTCCGATGACCATTGCACGCGAGAGGTTCAGTTGCCCGCTGTACAGCGTGAAGATAGAGGGCGCTGCCGAAGCCACCGGAATGCCTGCCTCTATCTCCAATCGGTATTTGGTATAGAGTGCTGCGTTATCGGAAGTGCCACGAGCGCTGATCATTACGAACTGAATGCCCCTGTCGCGGATAGCCTGCGCCAGTGTTTGTGCGGAGCGCACGCTCTTTTCCGCAACGGTGCGGATCACCTGTGGCTGTTCATGTATTTCACGACGCATGTGGTGTTGTTCAGCCATGGTACCACTCCTCAACTATTTTAGAACCCGTCCCACGCCCAGTATATCGCCGGTTGGCGTGGGAAGAGCACGTTCAACAGGGCGCGGGTTTGCGAGGGAACAGGCTCAGGTAACTCCTCAGCACCCGTCAACCCGAAAACCAGCCCCAGAAACTGCGCCTGCGTTAATGCCACCTCAGGCAGGGCGTTCGCATAGCGCGTCACCCCTTCGCCGTTCGCTTTCAGCCCCACCGTGCCCGACGGCAGGCGCAGCCTCACCGTGCCCTTTGCGCCCACCATTTGCACCCGTCGCGACAGCTCGGGCAGAAGCTTATTCACCAGCGGCTGCAGGCGTATTACACGCACCATAGGAGTATACTCCTGCCAGGTGAAACGATGAAACAGGTTGCGCACGACGCTCATCAGCGCGGGGTCACGCGGGATATGCAGGCGAACCTGCGTGATGTGGCGGTCCGCCGCCAGACGAGCCACGCGGAGCATTAATGCGAAGACGCATTCGCTGTACGCGGGTAGCCAGCCAACCTCAATGATGGATAGCTTATCCCCCATAGGGGCAACGATATAGCCCACCAGTTTACCTGCTGCCTCTGCCACAAAAACATCGCCGGGGGTGCGCTCATCCCAACCTGTCCAGCCGCGCAGATAGGCGGGGGAACGCACCACAGTCAAACTGCGCCCTGCGTTACACTGTTCGTAGCAAGTGCATAAGGCGTCCATGTCCGCATCGGCAAGAGGGCGGATGCGATAGGTCTCTTTGGGGGTGGGGAGGTCAGGGCGAATCTCAGCGGACATCACCTGCACCGGCAAGGTTTCCCAGCCCAGACGCGCGTAGAAGCCGTGAATGCCTGTGAAAAGCATCGAGAAGTCAAAACCTTCGTTTTCCATTACCGCGATGGCGTCGCGCAGCAGCTGGGTAGAATATCCCTTCGAGCGGTATGCGGGAACCGTGCCGACGTTGGCGATACCTCCCAGTGTGAGCGTCACCTGCCCAACGCGCACCTCCCGGCGCACAATCTGTACAGCGGACACCATCCGTTCGCCCTCGAAGGCACAGCGTGTGTACTCCGGACGAAACCAGGGGTCGCCGGTAAAATACTTGCGGAAATAATCGCGTGGGGTCTCCTCAAAGGCGGCATCCCACACGTCCAAACAGGTCTCCATCTCCTCGGGGCGGATAGCGCGAAAGGTGACTTCCATCGCCTACTCCAGATGCATCACTTTGCGGACTTCTTTCATGGTTTCACTGGCGACAGCACGCGCCTTCTCCGCGCCCTCCTTCAGAATGCGCTCCAGTTCACCCGCCTTCGCCAGCAGCTCCTGCCGACGGTGGCGCAGAGGGTCTAACGCCGAATTCAGATTGCCTGCCAGCTGCATCTTGCAGTCCACACAACCCCGCTGTCCCGCACGGCATTCGGCTTCTACGGTTGCCACCTCATCCTTGCTGTATATCTGGTGCAGGGCAAACACCACGCACCCTTCGGGATGACCGGGGTCGTTTTTGCGAATCTTCAGGGGGTCGGTGTAGGCTTGTTTCACCTTCTGGGTCACGGTTTGCGCGTCGTCAGAGAGGTAGATGGCGTTGTTATAGGACTTGCTCATCTTGCGCCCGTCCAGCCCCGGCACACGCGCCGCAGGAGTAAGCAACGCCTCCGGTTCAGGAAATACCTCGCCGTACAGGTAGTTGAACCGTCTGGCGATTTCGCGCGTGAGCTCCAGGTGAGGCAGCTGGTCCTCGCCGACAGGAACGACAGCCGCTTTATAGACAAGGATGTCTGCTGCCTGCAGTACCGGGTAACCCAGCAGACCGTAGGAAACCGACTCTATCTGCAGGTTCTCGCGTTTCTCTTTGTAGGTGGGAACGCGCTCCAGCCAACCCAGCGGAGTAATCATTGAAAAGAGCAGGTGCAGTTCCGCATGTTCCTTCACGTGCGACTGCACGAAGATGGCGCACTTCTCAGGGTCCAGTCCGGCAGCGATATAGTCAATAGCCACCTCGCGCACGTTATGGGGTATCTCTTCCGGACGTTCGGCGAGCGTGGTGAGCGCGTGCCAGTCCACAATACAGAAGTATGAGTCATACTGGTCCTGCAGTTGCACCCAGTTGCGCAGCGCTCCTTCCAGATTACCCAGGTGCAAGACGCCCGTCGGTTGCATTCCGCTGAGAAGGCGGGGTTTGGACATGTATATACCTCCGAGACACAGGTTAACCACTCGCCATTATAACGGAAGGGCAGGGGAGTGTGCAAGGGTAGATTAGGCACACTGTTTACCCTTCGTGGTATACTACCAGATGAAAGGGATAACCGGTTTGCTTGAACAGGAGCACCGATGAAAAGACAACGAGTAGATATGGATGTGATTGCCCACGAGGTGGGGGTCTCGAAAACAACAGTATTCCGTGCCCTGCATAACAAGGGCAGGATACACCCTCAAACGCGCCAGCGCATCCTTGAAGTGGCTTCCCGGTTGGGGTACCGCCCCAACCTGGTGGCGCGCAGCCTGCGCCTGCAGAAGACCTCTACCATCGGTCTGGTGGCTATCGGTCTTACAGGCTGGTTCTACTCGCACGTGCTGGAGGGTGTAGATGAGGTAGCGCAGGCAAACGAGTACGGCGTGCTGATAGCCTGCTCTTACGGCTACCCCAACAGGGAGCGTGAAATCGTCCAGATGCTGCTGGACAAGCGCGCCGATGGACTGATCATCGCCCCTGCGGACCCCGAGGAGAACTTTGATTTCTACCGACAGCTCATCGAGACGCATGTGCCGATAGTGTTCATTGACCGCTATATCCCCGGTTTGTCTGTCGACCATGTGGCGACCGATAACGAGCTGGGTGGGTATCTTGCCACCCGGCACCTGTTGAAGCTGGGGCGCAGACGTATCGTTTTCGTTTCCACTGCTTCACGCGAGAGACGCGCTACCTCGGTCGTCGGGCGATTCAACGGCTACCGGAAGGCGCTGGCGGAGTTTGGCATCTCCGAAGCGGTGGAGTTGGGTCCGGGTGCACCAGATGTAGCTCCCGAGGAGGAGTACGCCTACAGCGCTGTCTCGTGTTATTTACAGCAGGGTGGGCAGCTGGACGGCGTGTTCGCGGTAAACGACGACGCGGCTTACGGTGCTATCCGTGCCCTGCAGGCGCACGGACTGCGGGTACCAGAGGATGTCTCAGTAGTCGGCTTCGACAACCAGGATACGAGCGCATTCATCTCCCCGCCGCTGACAACAGTAGCACAGCCAATGCGAGAAATGGGAATGCGGGCAGCACATCTTCTGCTCGAAAAAGCGAATAGAGGCAGTGCGACCCCGCCCCAGCAGATTCTGCTGGAACCCACGCTGGTGATTCGCAGGTCCTGCGGCGCTGCCGGAAAGTAGCCCCGGGTGTGTATCGTAGGTTGACGCCGCCGCCCAAAGTGGGCATAATAGACGCATGAACACGTTAGACCTCTGGGAACAGCTGAAAAACGCGGTGGAGGCAGAGATTATCGCACAGCAGGCGGACAAGGCGAACCTCAAGAGCCTGCGGGCAATATGGGCAGAGCGCATTCGGCAAATAGAAGATGAACAAGCGGTATACCGCTTTGAAACCGCCAAACAGGTGCACCCATCGCTGGAAGACGCGCCAGTGGTTATCGATACCGGCGAAATCGAGGTGCCGGGTGAGGTTATCTTTGCGCTGGGCTATGAAGTGCATGTGGTCACCGCCGACCTCGGCGAGTCGCTGGGCGCGTGCCAGTTGCTGATTGACCTCACCTTCATTCTGGAACGGCTTCATCAGCTGCTGGAAGAGCAGATTCGTTCTCCCCGTCATTTCGAGATGGCAACCGCCGAGGCGGTTTTCGGGCTGCGCGAGATTGCAGGCGTTGCCGGAAGCGGTGATACCGTATCGCTGCTGCGTTGCATGAGGGAAGAATCTGCCTCTGTACACGAACGCCCGAACCCCGAACAGCGCGCTGCCATTCAACTCTCTGCGGAAGCTCCTGTGCTGTTCGTGTGGGGACCGCCGGGCACGGGCAAAACCACCACGCTGGCATGGATTGCGGAGGCGTGCGTGCGTCGGGGCGAGAGCGTTTTACTGGTCTCCAACACCAACGTGGCGGTAGACCGCGCCCTGACCAAGCTGCTGGACGCGGTGGGCACAGACGGCGAGTGGACACGTCGCATTGCGCAGGGAGCGATACTGCGCCTCGGTGTGTCAGAACTTCCACAGCTGCAACCGCTACTGCTGGGCACGCATATGGAAACACATAAGGTGGGAAGCGGCACTGTGGACAGAGAGGGCAAAGGGGAACACAGTCCCCAGCGCGAACGGCGCCGATTGATAGAAAAGGCGCAGCTGATTGCCTGCACGCTGGCAAAAGCGGCAACCGACCCCTACCTGCGCGAACGACGTTTCGATGTGTTGCTGATAGACGAGGGGAGTATGGCTCCGCTGCCTTACGTCGCGGCGCTATCGGCGCTATGTCGCAAGCGGGTAGTTGTCGGTGGCGACTTTCGCCAGCTGCCGCCCATCAGCCTGGTGCAGGAGGAGGAAGAAGCGCAGTGGCTGAACACCGACATCTTCCAGCAGGCGGGCGTCGTTGCCCCCGATGGGATGGTGCGGCACCGCTGGAATCTGGTGGCTCTGGCGGAGCAATGGCGGATGCGCACGCCTATCTGCGAGCTGGTGAACGAACCGATGTACGAAGGGATGCTACGCACGCCGGAGCACCTGCATGGTATGCCGGAAGAATGCCTTTATCTGGTAGACACTGCCCCCCTGCGAGCCTGTTCGGACCGAACCAGCAGTTACTCGCACTTCAACGTCGCCAGTGCGCTGGTATGTGTGGGGTT
>BEHS01000217.1 GCA_002898895.1 bacterium HR16
CCAGTCACCGTGATGTTCGATGTACTCGTGATGGTAGCGGTCTACCTTAATCCACAGCAGGTTGGCGAACACGATGCGGAACTGCCCTGCCATCGCCATCACGGTGCGCAATGCGGCGTTCTCGGATGGTGTGCTTTCTGTCTTCGGCGCGTGTGCCGAAAGTAGCCCTTCTGACAGCACGCACCCAACAGCCAGAACAGCTATCCATGCAGGGAAGCGATTCATGCGCTCATCCTCCGACGTACCAGCAGGTAGCTACCTGCCACTACTCCCAGCGTGACTATCCCACCCAGCTGCGTAAGTATTTCGTGGCGCATCTCTGTGCTTTCCCAATGGTGCGGTTCGTGGTGATGACCGTGGTCGTCGTGCTCGTCAGCAAGGGCAACGGGCAACAGCGTCATCAGTACGATGAGAACGATGACCAGCCTCATCCTACACCTCACGACGTCCAAAGTTCCATATCGATAGCGCGATGCACGTCGCCGAGTAGCAGATTCCGTATATCGCTACCAGCACCAGATAGCTCGCCGGAACCGACAGGTCGTGTACAAGCGCATCCTTAAAGCGGAACGCCTCCATATTGGGCAGCACCGCACTGACCGCGGTGATTACCCATTTGGCGAAGCCGGTGTTGCGCTCTGCCAGATGATGCAGGTAGCCCATCTTCAGGCTTCCCAATAGATACAGGAAGAGTGTGAGTGTGGCGGTCATCGCGGGGGTGAAGAAAGTGGACAGCAGCATCGCCATCGCGCCGACCAGCGCCACCTCGAGATAGGTAAAGGCGATGGCTACGACCGCTAAACCGGATACGTAGTGCAGGTGTACCCATAGTAGAGCAATCAGCGTGACTGCCATCAGGGTCATGCCGACATATACCGCCGCCAGTGCGCCGAGGTAACGGGCGAGCAGGTACAGTCCGCGCGGGATAGGGCGTGCCAGCACCGGATAGATAATGCGTTGTTCCACATCCTGGAACAGTGCACCGCTGATGAGAAAAACAACGCTGAGCGAACCTGCCAGCAGAATCATCACCATGCCCGTATCCTTCACGATTTTGACCTGCACGCCGAGGTCAAAAAAGGAAACTGTTCCCGCAATAGCAATCACCACCAGCGACAGCAGCACCATCACATGCAATATCTGCCGCCGAACCGCTTCCAGAAAGCTCAGCTTCATAAGGGCGAAAAGTGCTCTTCGCATGGTTCTCCTCCTACGCTGCCTTCTCGACAAGGGTGGAGACGGGCGCGCTCTGGACGATGCGCAGAAACGCCTCCTCGAGAGTCTCCCGTTGCTGCACGAGGCGCACCAGTCGGGCGTTTGCCTGCCTCAGAAGGCTGACCACCTCATATACCTGCGCTGCATCGACCACCGCCACGATCTGCGCACCGTCTCGACGAGTGTTGGAACAGAGGCTGCGTAAATCTCGCTCGGTATCCGGGGTAACGTTCTCTGCGACAAGCACGTATCGGTCGGTCTGCTGGGTGAGCTCTTCAGGTGTACCGAAGGCGAGCAGTTGTCCCTGGTGGATAATCGCCACACGGTCGCAAATCAGCTCTACCTCGCCGAGGTGGTGTGAGCTGAGGAAGATGGTATTGCCTTGCTCTTTCAATACCTGCAGCACATTGCGCATCTCCACGCGCGATACAGGGTCCAGCCCCGAGGCGGGTTCATCCAGAATAAGCAGTTGCGGGTCACCAACCAGAGCCTGTGCGAGAGCCACCCGTTGTGTCATGCCTTTGGACAGCTTGCCGAGTGGTCGGTGCGCGAAGGTATCGGCGCGAGCCAGCTCCAGAGCGATTTCCACCCGATGCCTGGCTTCGCGCGCGGGGACGCCAGCCAGTGCGGCATGAGCGGATAGCAGCTCGCGCGGGGTGAGATAGCGTGGAAAATAGGGCTGTTCGGGCATATAGCCGACCTTTTGGCGGGCACGAGGCTCTTCGCAGGGCGCGTCGTACAGCCACGCTCGTCCTCGCGTTGGCGCAATGAAGTGCAGCAACATTTTGATAGTGGTGGTTTTTCCTGCACCGTTTGCACCCAGAAAACCCACCGTTTCCCCATCTGCTATCGGCAGGTTGAGGTCACGTACGGCGGTGTGGCTCTGTTTGTGCGAAACGTAAACTTTGGTCAACCCCTCGGTACGGATAGCCCATGGCGTATACATATCTGCTTGCTCCCACTCGCTGTCAGGAAATCGCACCATCGTGCCATGCCGAACGTCAGCGAAGCATCTCACCTACCTTCTGTCATGCTGGACGAAGTGAAGCATCTCTGAGATTCTTGATTCTTCGCTTCGCTCAGAATGACAGATGTGTGTAACCATCCTGTCCACGTCAGGATGACGGATGTGTGTAGCCGTTCTGTCTACGTCCAGGTCATCAGGTTGCCGCGAAAGGAGCGTTCCCCTCATCTTTATCGGCAACACGATGTCTCTTGTGAAGGGAAGAATATGGCACTTTTTCGGGTGAGATGTGTTTAACACATAGCCGATGATACTACCAAGAAGTTTGAAAGACTATTTTCTGCCGGAGAAGGTGTAGCCTATGGAAGTTTCGCGAAAACATCTGAACGGAAACGAGCGTGTGCATCGTCTCCTCGGGTTACTACCAGCCGCCTTGCAGTCCATATACAGCGCATCACAAGTGCATCAGGTAGCGGAGCGTGCCTGTGCCGCCATTGGCGAAGGATTGGGGGCACAGACGGCGTTTCTGCTATGGTACTCCGACAGCGAGCGCGCCTTCGTGGGGATGCCTTCGGGCTACGGCATTGACGACGCGACGCTATCGCATATCCATCTGCCTGCAGGCATGTGTGCCGCCAGCGACTATGCTTTTGTGCACAACAAACCCTATATCAGCGACCAGACGGATGAAGAAGAGTTGCTCACGAGCGCACTGCGACGCAATCTGCGCCTGACACGCCTGCTAACGCTTCCTATTCGGGATGAGGGCCACACTCGCGGTGTGCTGCATGTGGTAAACAAGCAGGGCAAGCCATACGACGAGGCGGATGTGGCGTTTGCCCTGAGCATCGCGCAAGCCTGTGGAGCTGCGCTCTCTCTGCTGCACTATCGCCACTACATGGAGCGTCTGGCGATTACGGATGGGTTAACGGGACTGTTCAACCGTTACCATACGGAGACGGTGCTGGATGAGCGTACCCATCTTGCCGTGCAGAACCAGGAAGCGCTGAGCGTGGCTGTGGTGTACCTGGACCACTTGAAGTATATCAACGACACCTACGGTTATCGCGCGGGTGACCGTGCGCTACTCTCGGTGGCACGGGCGCTGCAGAAGAGTGTTGGACATCAGGCGATTCTGGCGCGGTACGCCGGTGATGAGTTCGTGGCGGTGTTGCCGGGAGCCAGCTTGCGCGAGGCGCAGGCACAGATGCAGGCGGTACGTGACCTGATTGCGCAGGAGTGCTGGGAGCCGGTAGGTAGCCTGAGCGTGAGTATCGGCGTGGTCAGCTACCCGGAGAGCGCTGTGCCGGTTGACCAGTTGCTCTCCGCCGCGGAGGATGCGGCGATGGCGGCGAAGCGTCACGGTCGCAATCAGGTGGTACTGGTCACGCCGCGCTGCGCGGCATAGGTGTTTGCACCCGATTGGAGGGCGAACCTGTGGGGGAGCCGAAACCGCCCCACCCAACCTCCCCGCACGCGGGGAGGAGAGACGCCCCACCCAACCTCCCCGCACGCGGGGAGGAGCGTCATGTCCCCCTGCTTGCGGGGGGACGACAGGGGGGCTAACGGCTCGGCAGGAGCCTCGCCCTCCAGAGGGTGAAAAACGTCAACCGCTCAGCATCTCCCGCACCGTCGCTACTGCTGTTTCCCGTTCCACCGTGCGCTGTTCCTTCGTGACCATATCGCGCAGGGTAACCACGCCCTGAGCCAGTTCGTCCTCGCCCAGCATCAGCGTGATGCGGCATCCCAGACGGTCGGCGAGCTTCATCTGCCCTTTCAGGCTGCGTCGCTGGTAGTCGGTTTCGGCGGAGATGCCAGATTGGCGCAGTTGCTGTAGCAGCTGCAAGGCGGGCTGAACCGCTTCCTCGCCCAGCGCGGCAACGAACACGTCCACCGTTTCGCGCCTCGCCTCCGCCAGCCCCAGCTCTTTCAGCACGATAATGGCTCGCTCGATGCCCAGCGCGAAGCCGATACCGGGTGTAGGGGGACCGCCTATCTCTTCCACCAGCCCATCGTAACGTCCGCCACCGCCCAGCGCGTTTTGTGCGCCCAGTGCATCACTCACGATTTCAAAGGCGGTCTTCGTGTAATAGTCGAAGCCGCGCACCAGGTGCTTGTCCACCACGTAGCGGATGTCCAGCGCATCCAGATAAGAGCGCAGTGCGTCGAAGTGTGCCCGGCATTCCTCACACAGGCTGTCGATGATGTCGGGCGCGTCGTGTAACAGGGCACGGCACTTCTCACGCTTGCAGTCCAGCATCCGCAGGGGGTTCATTTCATAGCGCACCTGGCACGCCTCGCACAGTTCGTGGACAAACGGGCGGGCGAACTCACGCAACCGCTCGCGGTACACCGGGCGACATACCGGACACCCCACCGAGTTCAGCACCAGCGACAGGCGCGAGATGCCGATCTCCCGGTAGAAGTGCATTGCCAGCGCGATAACCTCTGCATCGAGGGCAGGATGTTGCGAACCGATGGCTTCCACGCCCAGCTGGTGCGCCTGACGATAACGCCCTGCCTGCGGACGCTCGTAGCGGAAGATAGGGGTAATGTAGTAGAGCTTGCTGACGCCGCCCTGCGCGGCAAGGTTGTTCTCCACATACGCCCGCACGACGGGAGCAGTGCCTTCCGGCTTCAGTGTAACGCTGCGTCCGCCCCTGTCGGTGAAAGTGTACATCTCCTTACTCACCACGTCGGTGTGCTCGCCCATGCTTCGGGTGAACAGGTCGGTGTCCTCAAAGATAGGGGTGCGGATTTCATGGTATCCATAGCGTTTGCACAGCGAGCGGAAGGTCTCCTCCACACGGTTCCAGAGTGGGGTTTCGTCGGGCAGGATGTCGTTGGTGCCGCGCGGGCGCTGGTACCGCATTCTCCACCTCCGCAATAAAACAGCGACACCGCGATAGCGGGTGTCGCTGTTAGGTAACATGGTAGCGGCGGGCGGACTCGAACCGCCGACTCCACGGGTATGAGCCGTGTGCTCTGACCGACTGAGCTACGCCGCCGTATCGCACCTCTTATTTTACACGCATTTTCGGCGGCTGTCAAGCCTTGTCCGCCTCGCCGCTGCCGGGCTTATTAGCAGCCGGTGTCCTCAGAGTCGGTAATACCGGTACCCGGCACGCCGTGCAGGTCGTTATACGGGTCCTGTCGGGTGCTGGGTGCGGCTTCCAGAGCGGCTTCGCTGTTGCGCAGCGGTTCGGTGCTTCGCCAGCTGTAGTAGGTTGGGCGCAATGCGCCGGAGGGGGTTGCGCCGCCGGTAGGAATGCCGTTGTAACGGAACCATTTGGCATGACCGTCCGCGAAGTTGAGCACCAGCCCCTCTTTGTGGCGTGCGTAACCCAGGAAGCTGTAGAACTCCATCTGTCCCACGTTGCTCAGCCGCTTCAGGTAGCCGTCAAAGAACATGATGGTTTCGGCGGGTAAGGGCATTCCCCCCAAGGAGGTCGGCGGAGTGCGCTTGGGGATGTAGGGGCAGAAGCTCTCGCCGAAAAGACCGAGGTTAGGGATATAGCCTGTGAAGCGGAAAGTGCCTCCGTAGTTCAATCCCAGTGTTGCCAGGCGCGATTGCCAGTCCACGCCCGGGCGATAGCTGGGGCAGACAAAGATTTCCGTGTTCTTCAGATACGGAGCGACCATATCGTATACTGCGATAACCGTCGTGGGGTTTGCCAGATAAGCGCTCATCGGGAAGGTCTCATCATAGTCTTGCGCGTACATCAGCACGCCCAATGCTAACTGTTTCTGGTTGCTGGTACAGCTGGTTTGCCTCGCGCTCTCCCGCGCTTGTGAAAACACAGGGAAGAGAATCGCTGCCAGTATCGCGATAATCGCGATGACGACGAGCAGCTCGATAAGGGTGAAAGCGTGACGTCGATGCATTCAGATCCTCCTGTGCAAATGGTTTACACATTATCGCCCTCGATGAGTAGCGACATGTTGATTTAGTATAGCCGTTTTGCTTGGTAAAACGCAAGGGGGCGTTTTGCCTCACGTAAAACCTTTCTGAAAATCATTCGTTGCCTCATTTGAAAATCTTTTCCAATTCCATTACCCGTATGCTCCTCATGAAACCCTTTACA
>BEHS01000218.1 GCA_002898895.1 bacterium HR16
GGCGGACCTGGCAGAGCAATTGAGCAAACGGGCGGAGGTAAACATCGTTGCCGACGCCGACCGTGTTTTCTGGTATACAGGAGCACCCGACGTGGTGAAGCGCGAACAGCACACCCTGCGTGAGTGGCTACGGGGGGTGTTCCGTATGAAGGAACAGGCTGGCTGGTGGCGTGTAGAGGGCGATACCCTGTTGATGAAACACGCTCGCTATCCTCTCTATCGGCGCACCGAGCTGCCCGAATCCACCGTACGCGAACTGGAGCGCAAAGCGCAGGAGGGACGCCCCCTCACTCTGGACGACTACGCAAAGCTCGCTTCAACGTTTACTTCCCTGCATGAGCTGAGAAACTATGCGGTACGGTTCGACATCCAGCCGCTGATACACCAGTACCCCCATCTGCAGTTCTGGGCGGCGCTTAACCCTGTTCAGCGTGCGAACCTGCTGCGCAGCGGCTTACTGACCCCGGACATGCTCTCCGCTCCCCAGCAGCGCACCTTCTGGCAGTCCGCATGGCGGGGGATGCTGAGCAGTCACTATCACGGCTTCGAGTCGCCTGAGGAGCCAAACGACCTGCCCCTACCGCGTCTTGAATTGTCGACCGACGCGGGAGAGCAGTACGAGATTGTCTCTGCCCGTATGCGGTTTACTGATAATGACCTGAACAGGGTCAGGGAGTTTGCAAGGCAGCAGTTCACTCAGGGCGCTCTCGACGCGGATTACCAGATTAAGGGCTACCGCGCAGAAACCTATACCCTGCGTTATTTCCTGTATCCGGGCGTACGGTACTCTACGCAGATTGTGCTGAGGAGAGAAATCCCTTTGCCGCAGGAGCAAAGCAGATAGGGGCAGCGACTGCCCCTCTCCCGGCGAGAGAGGGGCGCGGTTCCGTTCACGCTTTTCTCTTGCGAACCGGCTCTACTGCTCTTTCGCGCCGGCGGGCGGTATCAACTCTGGCACTTCGTTCTTGATAGGGGGAAGTGACTTCAGGAAGGCAAAAATCGCCTTCAGGTCTTCGTCGCTCATCTGGGCATAGTTATGCCATGGCATGATGGGCGCGATAGGTCGTCCCTGTCCCCAGTGCTTACCGGAGCGGATGGTGTTGATGAACATCTGCTCATCCCAGACACCGATGCCTGTCTCGTCGTCCGGCGTAAGGTTCGCGGCAAAAGCAACTCCCCACGGACCCGCGAAGGCTGTACTCGTTGCCGAAACAGCCACATTCCATACCTGGGACAGGTTTGGTGGCGTCACCTTTTCCGAGGCAGGATGCCCGGATAGTCGGCGGCTCATATCGCGCTCGGGACCATTGGCTCCCATTTTAAAGGGGGTATGACAATCATCGCACCCACCAACAGTTACCAGATACTTACCGCGCTCCACCAGATTCGCCGGGGATTGCGTCTGTGCGCCGCTACTTGTCTGTGTCTCTTTCGGCGGCTGTGCAGACTGGCATCCCGCTATCCATAGCATCGTACATATCGTTCCTGCCGTAGCCAACATGAGCCACCGGTCTCTTCTTGGGATTCTCATCGCTTTTCTATAACCTCCTGTTCGTCTTAGTTTCTTACGAAAAAGCGAGTTTCGTTGTTTATTATATCAAAATAATCGTAAAAATCAAAAAGCCGTTCACAGGCGGATGTTCAATGTGTAGACAGGGGGTTTTCGTGCTTCTTCCTACCCGCGCGTGCGATACGGGTCCAGACCATCGTTCGGATCATCGTAAGGCAGAAGTTGCTTTAGCAAAGTCACGCGCTGTTGCAGCATCTCACGCCACTTCTTCAGGTCGGCAGAAGAGGGTGCAAAGGGCGCATCCACGTGGCAATTGAAGAGCATATCTGGCTGCAGTTCGTGGAGTAGCTGCAGGCAGAAATCGTAGCCAACGCCTTCGCCCAGCAGGTTGCGGTTAAAAGCGCAGTAGTCATCCAGGCCGGTTGGAGTCAGCGAATCACCGCAGAAGAAGAGGCGCAGCCCACGCCCTTCCACGAGCAAACCGCTATGGTACAGACTCTGCCCCGGAAAATGGTAAGCGGTTAGAGTGAACTCCTGCCACCGCCACGATTCGCCATGCTTCACCACACGGTCCACAGGAATAGCCCACGGGGAAAGGCATGGCAACCGCCAGGCATCAGGGTTGGACACTACCTGCGCTACCGATTCTTCGGCGATAACCGGACACCCGAACCGCTGACGAAACTGCGGGATAGCGTCTACATGGTCGTCGTGATAGTGAGTTATCCAGAGGGCATCCACCGCCTCTATCTCACCTGAAGCCAGCCACCCTTCAATCTGGTGGATCACCTCTTCGCTACCGCAGTCCATCACCAGCAAGCGACCGCTCGCACTTTGCACCATCCAGCTGGTTCCTACATGGCGTAGAAAGGGCGGAACAGGCAGAGAAGGCGCAACCGCTACCGGTTTGACAGTGGGTGACTGCTCTTGCAGCAGGGTGGGAAAGTAGTGCCATAATGCAGATGTAGAGAGGTAGTTCTCGTAGACTGCGTGCAGGCGAGCTTCCAGCAAGTCTATCGCGCCTTTGGGGTCGCGGATAACGTTACCGTGCGAGGGAACAAGTACCGTTGCCCCTGAAGCCTCGATACGCCGCAGGCTAGCAACCACCTCGCGCCACGCGCTCATGAAGCCGTGGTAGTCGGTCAATCCGCCGAAGCCCTTTTGCAGGCTGTACAGGTCCAGAATCTTCCCTTCGTCGTATATCAGGTCGCCGCAGAAAGCGATGCGTTGTCCGTCCACGTCTACCAGATAGGTCATACTGCCGTCGGTATGTCCGGGGGTATGCAGGGCGGTGATACGGGCGGGCGCCCAGCGCAGGGTATCGCCGTCCATAAAGGTACGGTGTATCGGCACAGGCTCGGTGAGGACGTTATGGGGACGAAAGTGATAAACATGCCAGCGGTTTTTGGGGTCGTTCCAGTAGGCATTTACCTCCTCAAACAGCGCTCGTTCTGCCTCCGGTGCGCCTGTCCAGCCGCCGCCTGCCAGCACGCGAGACGTCCCGGACGCCTGATCATGGTGATGATGGGTGAACAGTACGCCATCCACCCAGCGAATGCCGCATTCATTCAGGGTATCCACTACCGAGCCATCACCCACATCGATAAGCAAAGCCTCTTCACCACGATAGATAACACCGACGTTCACCGCGCCGCGGTAGATGAACAGGTGCTGGCTGATAGTGGTCAAAGTTGCAGACATAATAACCCCTTTCCCGTCCGTACTAACCCGGTACCATCATAACGGGAAAGCGGGAATGGAGTCAAGGCAAGGGATGGGTACGGAGGGCTGTCCCTGTACCGCGTGACGTGTCGCCATCGGGGACAGCCCGTGTATTGTCCGAATATGGTGCGCGTTACGGCGCGCGTCGACGGCGTCTGTACACAAGCGATGCCAGCCCCGCTCCCAGCACCAGTAAGCCGCTCGGCTCCGGCACGGGGCGAAGAAGCTGCCAGTCGTTAATGCTGATAACGGCGTCGCCTATGTACACCGCATCGTTCAGGTAAAGCTTGGCGGTGATGTACGAAGTGGGGGAGGGATTGCCGGTCACCTCGTACACACGATCGCCATACGCACCGACTACCAGCGGAGTGATGCCGGTTGCATCGCCTTCCAGATGGACGGTGAGGTCGCGCACCCAGATATTGCTGCCCGCATCGTAGTGGGTGGGGTCTACTACGTGAGCGCTGAGGTGTGTGCCCGATACCGTGCCCGGCACATTAACCGGGATGCCCGAAATCGTCAAGGGGATGACAACGTCGGTGACACTGCTCTGGGTGATGGTGAGTGGTTCGTTGTCCACGTTCACCGGATCACTGCCAAGAGGCGTGGTGAGCGTGCCATGCAGATTAAAGAGCCAATCGCTGCCTTCAAAGGTGTAGGCATGTGCTGACCGAGCGAGACAAACACTAACGACAAACACCACCGCAATGAACAAGCGTTTCATACTCCAGAAAAGCCTCCTTTCGGTGATATAAAATGCGTTGGCGACACCATGATAGATGCGGCAGGCAGGGAGAGTCTATACGGTAAATGAAATCGTGTTTACAAAACAGTAATAAAACCAGCAATTTTGCTGGGGAGTTGGAAGTGAATTATACCAACTCATGACGTATTTCGCTTTCGTCACCACAACTGCCATACCTATCACCCTCTTCCATTATACCTTACGCCTTCTGGGGTCCCACATATCACGCAAGCCGTCGCCGAGGAAGTTCAATGCCATCACCGTCAACGACAGCATCGTTGCCGGGTAAACCAGTAACATCGGGTGACTGCGCATCAGCTGGCGGGCATCGTCTATCATCCGTCCCCATGAGGGCAGGGGAGGTTGTGCGCCCAGGCCTAAAAAGCTTAACGCACTTTCTGCCAGCACGATTCCCGCGGAGTCTACAGTCGCGGCAACGAGCACCGTCGGAAGCAGATTCGGCAGGACGTGACGCCACAGGATGCGAAAGTGGCTCAATCCGATGGCGCGTGCGGCTTCTACAAACTCCCGTTCACGCAATGCCAGCACCTGCGAACGCACCACCCGCGCCATGCCAGGCCAGCCAGTGAGTGCCAGCGCGATGAACACGTTGTGCAAGCCCGGTCCCAGTATCGCCACAATCAGTATCGCCAGCAAGATGTCGGGGAAGGCGAACATCATATCGGTAAAGCGCATGATAAGCGCGTCCCACCTGTCCCGAAAATAGCCTGCCAGCAAGCCCAGCGTGACGCCGATAAGCACCTCCAGCAGCTCCACCTGCAGTACCACCGTGAGCGACACCCGCGCCCCATACACCAGCCGGCTGAACACATCCCGCCCCAACTCGTCCGTGCCCAGAAGGTGTTGAGCAGAGGGCGGTTGCAACACAGCAGTAGCGTCCTGCGCATCGTAGCGATAGGGGGCGATGGCGGGGGCGAACAGGGCTAATACCGCCATCAGGCATAGGTAGCCGAGCGGCACGAGCACAATCAGACGCGCCTTCCAGGTACGCCACATCAGGCGGAATCACCCCACGGATAGAGCAGTACCTTCCCGCAGTTACCTGTTAACTGCAGTTCCCAGGCGTCCTGTACGCGGCTCAGCGGAAATCGGTGCGTTATCATCTTATCCAGCAGATGCCCCATTGCGCGGATGGTCTGCATCATGCGAGGCACGTCTGCCAGATTCCAGTGCCAGATGCCATGCACCACCAGCCCTTTGCGCAGCAAATCGTTGCTTACGTGCACGGTGAATTCACCGGCTTCTGCCACAAACGCCACCTGCCCGCGCCGACGCACGGCATTTATCATGAAACGCTGCGCCTCTGGAGTGCCCGCGCATTCCACTGCCTTATCCACGCCTTTGCCCCCCGTCAGGCTCAGAATCTGCTGCATCGCCGTGGGGTCGTTAGGGTCTATCGCCGCGATAGCGCCCAGATCCAACGCCAGCTGCCGACGGTAGGGATGCGGTTCCACCGCGATGACCTTTGCACCGCGACACACCGCGTTGACCACTCCGCCCAATCCGACCGGTCCCATACCGGTGATGAGAATCGTATCGTAGGCGTTCACATTCAACCGTTGCATCGCACCGAAGGTCGGTCCCAGGCCACAGCACGCCATGCTCGCGTGTTCATAAGACATGTCATCGGGTATGGGGATGAGCAGCCAGTCCTGTTTGAGGATGTACTGCGCGTAGGTTGCCGTACCTGCGCTGTTGCCGGTAAGGCGAAGAATGTCCAGATTGTTCAAGCAATACACGTAATCACCCGCGAGGCAATACCCGCAGGTTCCACATGGGTACTGCGGCATCACTACCACGCGGTCTCCGACTTTGACTCTGCCCGGCTGGGCGACCTCCACTACCTCGCCCGCCGCCTCATGTCCCAGCACGTCGGTTGCATGTCCGTCGCGGTAGAGCTTGTACTCCGTGCACATCGGTGTCACGTGGATTTTTACCACCACCACATCGCCCCATGCCCTGGGCGTCTCACGTTCCACCAGTTGCGCCTGTCGTTTGCCGGTAATTGCAGCCACTTGCATGGGATCTTCCTCCTTCAGTGCCCCCAATGAACGTGGGGTGCATACCTTTCCACTCCATCTATGAATGCACCGGTATTACCTGTATCTCCGCCCCCCATGATTTGAACGCCTCGTCATGCGACAGGATAATAATTTGCCTGTCTTGTGCCGCTTGTTCAATCACCTGCCGAATGTTCTCACGCCTTTCAGCATCGCAGTGCACGAAGCTGTCGTCGAAGATAAAGGGTATCTTCACCCT
>BEHS01000219.1 GCA_002898895.1 bacterium HR16
CGAGCGCCACACAGCTACCAGCACGCCCAGAAAGGCGAGGTCGGCGATCAACGTGTCCCAGGCGTCCTTGAAGAAGAACAGGTAAGGGTTGAACCCAACGGTTAGCCAGTAACGGAAGTGATTCAAGAGGGGCAGTAGCGCCTGTAGAAAATGAAGCATCCCAAGAGCGGTGGCAGAGCGCAGCTGCTGTTGCTGATAGCCGCTGAGCGTGGCAGGCAAAAGCGCAAAACGCAGCAGGAGGTATCCCACCGCTATGGCAATCACGGAACCCGAAGCTACCCATGCCCGCCATCGCCATTCCCTGCGCATCGCATAGGCAAGAACCACTATGACGGGAACCAGTGCGAGAGGCTGTTCGTACGCACCGAGCGCGCCCGCGTAGAACAGGCCGGCAACGAGGAGAAACCGTGTTCGTCCCGAATCTCCCCAGCGAATCAACCACCAGACGCTCCACACCGTCAGGCAGGTTGCCAGCAACGCGGTGCGCGAGGGAACCCACACAATGAGTCGCTCGTAACCGCTGTGTACCAGCCGGTCCCAACCCCAGAAGAACGCACCTGCCCCCAGCCAGAGTTGCCAGCCATGCTCGCGCAGGGAAGTGCCCCATGCCTTTGCCTGCTGTGAAAGACGCGATATACCCGCAACCAAAACCCACAACGCTATCAGCCACCAGGCGGAGATACCCCGCAGAGTGGTCAGCGCATTCGTTTGCTGAAGGCTCAGGGCAACCGCACCTGCCAGAGCAAAAAGCCGAACCTGCCACTCCTCAGCAAAGATGTGTGATAGCCACCGTCGGACGAACCGCCGACTCAACAAGTAAACACCGATTGCGGTCAGCGCCGCTAATAGCCAGTTGGTGAGCCGGTATCCCCAGCCGGTCTCACCGTGCAGGGTGTAATCTACCAGTAAAGAGAGGCAGGTTGTCGGGCGATAAAAGCCGTTGTGCAGGAACCAGTCGCCGGTGAACCAGTGCCACCAGCCGTGCAGTCCGCTCGTTTCGCGCATGGCGTCCAGCATGGCGGCGGTATCGGTATCGGCGCGCAGGGGGGCGCTCGCTACCACCTGCCTCAATCCGGGCAGGTTGGCGAGGAGGAGCAAGCAGTATACGGCAAAGTCGGTTTTGACCTGTTGAAGCCATGCTCTCATGAGTAAAGGATTTTGCGCGATGGTTGGGATCGAACCATCGGGATATACACTGCGTACCTTCGCTGTGTTGAGCGTACTCCCTGCTCCGCGCACCACCTCGCGGAGGGCGAGGCTCCGTCCGAGCCGTCATTCCCTTTGGTCGCGATGGAGCACGACCATCCAATAGGGCAGTGGTCGCTGTTTGTTTGGAGAGATGCGCTCTGTCGCATCCGGAACGTTGTGGTCGCGACGGAGCACGACCCTCCAATTCAAACACGTGGAGGGCGAGGCTCCTGCCGAGCCGACTTCGCTAGATTTGAGAAGTCTTTACGGCTGAAGCCGTTCCTTTTCAGACGAAGCCAGCCTGCGCTGGTTGTGTAACCCTGCGAAGGCAGGGTTTGGTTTGAGGAGGTGCGGCTTTAGCCGCAAATCCGTGCCCAGCATCCTCTTTCCCGCACAGGGGGAGGGGCAGGCGGTGCTCATCGGATAGATGCGACTGTTTTTTCAAAGTTCATTAATCGTGGGTTGAGCGCGATGAAGGTGTAAAACCATAATCACGTGTGGCAAAGTACAATCTATCATGTATCACACGTATCAGTACTGTTTAAGCAGAGTGTCTCTGTGGATACAGGGAACGTTCATCTCTTGCAAACGCTGTAGAAGGGGATTATCTGTGGTCACTACCGTTCCATAGCCGCCCAAGCCCAACCGTACCAGGTAGACATCATCTGTTTTTACCGCCGACTCGTCCGGCAGTGGTGGGCAATCTGCTTCTGCATAGGTACGATACTTTTGCTGATTCTGGAGTATCTGCATACGAAAAAAGCGCACGATTCTGCGTGTGACGACATCTGTACGTTGACACAATTGAAAAAACTTCTGCTCAAAGGGAGATTGTTTCAGCGAAACAATCATATCGCACTTGTGGAGTACTTTCTCTACAAATGCGAAAGCTTCTGCACGTTTTTCGTCACCATTCTCACCGTTCAGGTCATGCCATAACCACTCATCCACAATGAATCGCTGCTTACTCTGGCTCATGTTACATTCCCAGTAGTACCTTAATATCCTCCAGCTCGCCTTCCATAAAAGTTTTCATGCCCTCCTCAACCTGCCCATCCGCAGTCACTTGTTGGGAGCGGAAGAGGGTTTCCTTGCCCTGTTTTTCCACCAGGTAAAACCGGACGTTCTCTACAGGCACCTCTCCTCTGGCTATGGAGGCAAGCACCGCACCGACAAACACTTCGCTATGGGTGGTGAGGATAGCCTGCTTTTCCTCTTCAGCAATGATGTTACACAATCTTCTTGCGAAGCGGCGCATAACCGAAGGATGCAGGTGGATTTCTGGTTCCTCGATCAACACGGTTCTCACGTCAGAACGGTGGATTTTTGCCAGCATGTACACCAGCTGATTCACTCCAAATCCATCACTGGCAAGGTTACACGACACGCGCGCTTGTTTGTCCGTGGTTAGCAGGTATGCCAGACTACTTCCCGGAGGGGTGTATAGGCGAAAGTCCCTATTCGTGATACTCTCAAGGTCTACAGATATTTTGGGAACAAGGTAAGGATCAGTAATAAGGAGTGTAGCCAGTTCATCCTCGGATGTAGGGGTAGAGGACAGAGGTACCGGAGTGTAATATGGTTTGAAGAAGCCGCGTCGATGAGGAACGATATCCACGATTCTACCGGACTCTACAATATGGTTCATTCTCGTCGTGATTTCGGTAGCTGTCTGTTGAAACTCTGCAGAGGTTGCTACAATGCCCGTAATGCCGTTCCAGCGAATCTCAAACTGATTTATCAGCTGTAAGGCTTCCTGGTTGAGCGCATAGGGAAACGTAACCTTAAGCTGCAGGTGGATACCACCTGCAGCTATCAGCAACAGTTCTCCTGAATTTCGATTCAATGTGACGCAGTATTGACCATCCTCAGTAGAATATCCGATGGTCATCTCATCTTCTTTGCGATGGTTGAAAATACACTCTTCAAACCCGCCCAAGTTGACGAAGCCCAGAGAAAAGAAACTGTCCACCGGTTCGTTCGGGTTGGAGATGATGTTGCGCAGCACCAGCAAGGCATAGAGCAAACTCGATTTACCGCTGGCTGTCGGACCGTACAGCACCGTCAGCGGCGCAAGTTCCACTCGCTGTTCCTTAATGGAGCGAAAACCCTTAATAGTCACCGATTTGAACATGTGGAACCCCCTCCTGCGGTATTCTACAAGCCTCTTGTTTCCTTGTCAACTATCCCCTCTTAAACCGTCTCTCCAGCTCCTCGATGCTGAGTACCAGCACCACGGGACGCCCGTGTGGGCACAGGTAGGGGTTTTCGGTGTCGGCGAGCTCCTGTAGCAGATGGGTCATCTCAGCGTGGGAAAGAACGTCGCCTGCTTTCACCGCCATCTTACATGCGGTGGTGGCTACCAGCGTTTCGTCGGTAAGGGGCAGGCGTCGCTGTACGCCCAGCTCGGAGATTTCATCCAGCAGGTCGCGCACCAGTGCCTCCACATTGCGCTGACCGAGCCAGGCGGGCGCACCGCGCAGCACCACGCTATCGCTGCCGAACGGTTCCAGCAGAAAGCCCATGTTTTGCAGCTCCTGCAGGTGTTCTCCCAGCAAAGTGGCAGTGCGCCGGTCCAGGTGGAACACCAGCGGCGTCAGCAGGTGTTGCACAGGAACAGGTTGCTTCTGGCGCAGCACGGTAAGCTTCTCGTACAGCACGCGCTCATGCGCCACGTGCTGATCGATAATCAGCAAGCCACGCAGGGAAGAGGCGATGATGTAGGTGCGATGGATTTGTCCCAGCACCTGAAAGCCTTCCAGCATCTCCGCGTAGGGGCGGGCGACAGGCTGCACCTCGGTAGCGGGAGCCTGCGTGAGGTCGATACCTGCCCGGCGCATCAGCTCGGCATGAAGCACCTCCTGCGGCGGCAACGGCGACGGCTGCCATACGGGTTGCCCTCCAGTTGCCGGTCGCTCGACGGGCTGGGGGATGTCTAACCCGCTCTGCAGTCCGGGCAGTGCGGAGGGTATCATGCCTTGCTGGAGCAATGCCTGACGCACCGCGCTGAGCACTGCGTGGTATACCTCCCCCTCGTGTGAGAACTTCACCTCCGCTTTGGTGGGGTGTACGTTGACGTCCACACTGTAAGGCGGCACCTCCAGAAAAACCGCCGCGATGGGGTGGCGTCCCTCAGGGGTTAGCGTTCGGTAGGCATCGTCCAGAGCTTTGGAAAGCACGCGGTGTCGCACCAGCCGACGGTTCACGAAGAAGCTCTGCATGGCGCGCGTGGGGCGCGTCAGGTGAGGGGGAGAGACATATCCTGTGATGCGCAGGTGTCCTTCGGTGAAGTCGATGGTGCGCAGTTCGCGGGCCACGTCACGTCCGAACACCGCCAGCAGGGCATGGCGAGGGTCACTGCTGCCCTGCGAGGCGAAAATCTCCTGCCCGTTATGCAGCAGGCGAAAGGAGACCTCAGGAAACGCCAGAGCAAAGCGCGTTACCAGCTCGGTAATGTGCGAGAGCTCGGTGGCAACGCTTTTCAGGAACTTGAGGCGAGCAGGCGTGTTGTAGAACAGGTCGCGCACGGTCACGGTGGTGCCGTTGCGAGCGGCGCATTCCTCCGCTTCTACCACCTGTCCGTTCTCCACCAGCAGGCGCATGCCCGTGTCGAGGTCGGCGCGTTTGGTCAGCAGTTCGAAGCGGCTGACGGCGGCGATGCTGGGCAACGCCTCCCCCCGAAAGCCCAGCGTCACGATGGACTGCAGGTCCTCCGCATCGCGAATCTTGGATGTAGCGTGTCGCTGGATACTGAGCAGAGCATCGGCGGGGCTCATGCCCTCGCCATCATCGGTAATGCGGATGAGCCGTTTACCGCCCTGCTCTACCTCCACCAGGATTGTACGCGCCCCCGCGTCGATGCTGTTCTCCACCAGCTCCTTCACCACCGACGCGGGGCGTTCCACCACCTCGCCTGCCGCGATACGGTTGACCGTATGCTCTTCCAGCAGGTGAATGCGCGTGGGATATGTCTCTATCGTCTCCACCGAAGTCACTTCTCACGAACCGCAGGCTTGGGCACGGGCGACACTGGCGGTTTGGCTGCCGACGCTTTCAGCATCTGCTTGTATCGCTCGAGGCGCTCTTTGTACATCTTCACCTGCGGGTCGGTGTCGGGCTTGCCCTGCTTTTTCAGTTTAGCCAGCTGCTCCTGGGCTATCTCGATTTGCTTGGCGATAATCTGCGGAGGCATACCCGGCACCATGCCCGGGGGCATCCCCGGTCTGGTCTGGAACGCTTCAGGGTTTTCCCTGCGCCATCGCTCCATCGCCGCCTTCTGCCACGCTTTGTATACTGCGTCGCGCTTCGTGACCACCACGTCAAGCTGCTTCACTACCGCTAATTTTTCCTGTTCCAGCCGCTTCTGTTCAGCAGGGTCTTGTGTGCTCAATCGTTTCCTGTCCAGCTCTGCCAACTTGTCGATGAGGGCATCGCGCTGTTTTTCCAGCTGACCCAGCTGCTTCGCCAGCGCTTTCTCCTTTGGGCTGGGATTGGGCTTTTTCGTGGTCGTCGGCACCTGCGCGCCAGGGGGCAGGTTCAAGTCCTTGCGTATCAGAGATGGGGGCTTGAGCACCGGCTTGGGCGCTTGCTCTTTGTTCTGCGCGAACGCCGCACACGCGAGCAACACCATAGCCACCGTTGCCACAACACCGAAAAACCTGAACATAGACGAAACCTCCTGTGCTGCACTGTTTCTACCTTTCATTATATACGAAGAGAAATGTGAAGAAAGCGTCCGCCCCCTCGCAAAAGCACCGGAACCGCATACGGGCGTGTTGCAATGAACAGGGAGGTTGTGTAATGATATATCAGGGGTGAGTTCTACTCTTGAGGAGGACCAGAGAATGGAACAGATCTCTACCGCCGTTATTAAACAGCGCGACGAGTGGTGGATTGGCTGGATTAAGAAAGCACCCGGTGTAAACTGCCAGGAGCTTACCCGTGAAGAGCTGTTAGATACCCTGCGTATCACCCTGCGGGAGGCTCTGGAGTTTAATCGGCAAGAGGCTCGTATATGCGTTCACGACCGCGAAAACGTTCAGTAACTCGCTCTC
>BEHS01000220.1 GCA_002898895.1 bacterium HR16
GAGGGAGCTGCCACCCGACAGGTACCAGTAGGCTCCCACCACCACGGCGATAACTAGCACGATGACCACTACCGCCACCACCGGCGACACTTCACGCTTAAGCGGAGATGCCATCGCTAATCCCCTGCCTGAACGGTCCAGTCACCCCAGCGCGTGGACGCCTTACGGTGATACTTGGCGTGACCGTCGCCATGCACGGAGTTGAAGCCGTCAAAGTGACGATAGGTGAGGGTCGGCGGTCCCCACCACACGTCCTGACGGTTCCATATCGGGTCGGCGTCGCAGTCCGCCCATGTCTCCGGCCAGGAGCCATCTACCAGCAGGATAGTGCCTGCAGGGTCCTCCACCGCGCCGTCGGACAGGTAGTGCTTGAAGCCGTACTTAGACCAGCTCCAGTTCGGGTTGGGGTCGGTGCAGGGCCATGCCCAGATGCTGTTCCACTTGTAGCTGAAGTAATACTGCCCGTTGCCCGGATCGCCCCAGCCGCAGGTGCCAGGCACGTCCATTGTAGAGGGCGCGGCGAAGGTAGTGTACTCCCTACCCGATGGGCAGATCTTCAGCTGGCGGTTCTTCACGTAGGGCATGTGCAGGTCAGGGAACCACACGAGCACGTTGCAGTCACCCCACGCACCGTTGTAGATGAAGGGACCGGAAACGCATTCGTCATAGTCCTGCTTGTACATCTGAATAGCCAGCCCGAACTGTTTCATGTTAGACAGACAGCTCGCCGCGCGGGCGCGCTCCCGTGCCTGCGCGAACACGGGGAACAGAATCGCCGCCAGTATCGCGATAATCGCGATTACGACGAGCAACTCGATGAGTGTGAAACCAGTTGACTTGCGCATAGTGTCAAATACCTCCCGGAAGTGATATGGTTTTATGATGCAAAGGCGGTGCGACGGTGGCGCGCTGTACCAGCGAGGTATGCACTGTCCGATGCAACTCGACAGATTCCCTTCGCTCCAGCATCGCCAGCAACATCTCTACCGCCGATTTGCCCAGCTCCTCGTAGTCTACCCGTACCGTGGTCAACGGCGGGTCGGTAAACTGCGCAAAAGGCACATCGTCGTGTGCCACTACCGAAATGTCCTTTGGGATGCACAATCCCGCTTCGCGTATCGCCTGCATGGCGCCGATAGCCAGCACATCGGTTCGCACGAATATCGCCGTGGGGCGAGGAGACTTCGTCACCAGCTCACGTGCTGCCCGCGCGCCGTCGTCAGGAGTGCGACCTGCATAAACCACCATCTCAGGAGAAATGCATCCTCCCTTTGCCTCTACCTGCTGGCGTAGCATGGGCAGAACCGAATCCGGCTCGATACTGCCGATGTAGCCTATTCGGCAGTGTCCCAGCGAACACAACAGGTCCGCAACCTGAGCGATGCCCCGTGACAGGTCCAGAGTAACACATCCCACGCCCGGCAGAGGAGGTAGCGGATGGTGCACAATGACCACACAGAAGGTCTTCTGAGTAATGAGCTTGCGCAGCCACTCTACCGACACATCGGGGTCGCCTACTACAATCGCGCCATCCACCGCTCGCGAACGCGCCCAGCGACGCAACAGACTCTCCCGCTCATCCACTACTCCGACGGGGTTCAGCAGTAGCGTGTAGCCATGCTCGGACAGCACGTGCTGGATACCTCTCGCCAGCGCAATCAGGAACATATCCGATAGCACCTCCGTGTGCCCCAGATACTCCAGCCCGATAATATGACTGCGTCGGTGCGCCAGGCTCTGCGCGTGCAGATTGGGCGTGAAGCCCAGCTCTTCCATGCGCTGCAGCACCATCTGGCGCGTTTGCGGGCTAATCCGTCCCCTTCCGTGAATCGCCCGCGAGACGGTCGCGCTGGACACCCCGATTTTGCGTGCAAACTCCTCAATGGTCATAATTGCACTTATCGTTGTGTAAGCGTTTACGCATCTATTATAAATAGTCTGTAAAACTTTGTCAAGCGGTTTGGGAAGAATTTTTCGAAAAAATCTCTAGTCGGTAGCGCTGGCGTCGCCGCGGGCGCGAGCGTGTTCCATTCCGAAGAAGGTCTCCAGAATATGTCGGGCGATGGGCGCGGCGACCGCCCCACCGTGTCCACCTTGCTCTACCACCACTGCCAACGCGATACGAGGGTTATCCGCCGGCGCGTAGCAGATAAACCACGCATGAGGTCTGCGACGAGGAGGGTCCTCGGCGGTGCCCGTTTTACCGGCAACAGGAATACCGGGCAGATTTGCAGCGTGCGCCGTACCACCTGCTCCGGCTACCGCCGCCCGCATCCCTTCCGCAATCCACCGCCAGAAGTCAGGGTGCAACGATACCTGCTTGAAGACAGCGGGTTGAGTATCTATCGGCGTGCCGCCGGGGGGAATAATCCGCTTTACCACGAACGGCTTCATCACTGTTCCCCGGTTCGCCACGGCGACAGCCACCAGAGCCATCTGCAGGGGCGTTACCTGCACAAAACCCTGCCCGATGGAGGTGTTCACCGTGTCGCCGTCGTACCAGCCCTCCTTATACCGCTTCTTCTTCCACTCCGGGGTAGGGATGTTGCCCCGACTCTCACCCACCAGGTCGATTCCTGTCGCTTCCCCTAAGCCGAAGGCGTGAGCCATCTCCGCCAGCGTGTCGATACCGGTTCGCAAGCCTACCTGATAGAAATACACATCACACGACGCGCCTATCGCTTTGACGAATCCCGTCGCTCCATGCCGGCGGTGACAGCGGAAACGCCACCGCCCCAGCTGCAGCGCGCCCGGGCAGTAGAAGCTGGTATAGGGAGTAATCGCCCCGGAGTGCAACCCTGCCGCCGCCGTGACGATTTTGAAGGTGGAGCCGGGCGGATACCGGCTGCCGATGGCTCGGTTTTGCAAGGGGTGCAGCGGGTTGGTGGCTATCTCACGCCAGACGCTTGGTTTTACCCCTCGCGCGAAAGCGTTGGGGTCAAAGCGTGGAAAGCTTGCCAGCAACAGCACCTCTCCGGTGCGAGGGTCCAGCGCAACTGCCGCCCCCACCCGGTTGCCAAACGCCTCTTCCGCCGCTCGCTGCAGTCGTTTATCGATGGTCAGCATCACCGTCGCACCCTGTTCGGCTAGCACTTCCTCGATTTCGCGCCGCTGGCGCCCGCGAGCGTCTACCTCTACCCATTTGCCTCCTGCTTTGCCGTGCAGCCACACCTCTTGCGCTCGCTCCACCCCCATCTTGCCCACGTACTCTCCGGGCGACACCCCCGCTTCGCGCAGAGTTTGCAGTTCCTTTGCGTCCACCTCGCCCAGCATTCCCAGTAAATGCGACGCCAGCTTCCCCTCCGGATACCAGCGTACCGGTTGCGGGCTGACGTTTACTCCCGGTAGCCAGAGCCGATTCTCCTCGATGCGCGTGACCACATCCAGAGAAACGCCCGTCGCCAGAGGAACGGGATAAAGCCGCTGGGCGCGCTGTTTGGCATTGCCCACCACTTGCAGGATGTCTTCGATGGGCATCTCCAGTATCTGGCTCAAACGGTGTAGCACCGAATCGTCGCTTCCGACCTCTGCCGGGATGATACTGACCACAAACTCCGGGCGGTTCATCGCCAGCGTACGTCCGGCGCGGTCGACAATCATTCCTCTGGGTGCGAACAGCCGGATAAATCGCTTGCGGTTGCTCTCCGACTGCGCCAGCAACTCCTCACCCATTGCCACCTGCAGATACCACAGGCGCAACACCAGCGCAGCGAAGCCCAGAGCAATGAACGCAACAAACAGTTTGAAATGAGGCACCTGTGGAGGCGCAGGTATCTCTACTCCAAAACGCCCGCGCATGACTATTCCTCTCCCGGAGGCGGACGGTGCAGGTTACAACGCTTCTTCGGGGCTTTACCCGCGGGGAAGGTTCTGACCAGCACTTCCGGGCAGTAGCGCGTTGCCAGCAGACCCGAATCCGCACATATCCTGACCTTTTCCACGACGGGAGGTAGGGTTACCTTGGGTTCGGAAAGACGCGGCTGACCGGGCGCAGCCACGGGGGGAGGCTCGCTCACTCGGGGCTGCAAGACAGCCGGCTCGCTACCGGGGAGGTTGCCGGGCGTGCTCGTTGCAGGCGGAGGCACAAGCTCCGGCGATTGTGGTGCAGTGGTGGAAGGCGGTTCCTCCCCGGAAGGGGGGCTGGCGGTGCTCTCCGGAGTACTGGGGCTGATTGGCTGTGGCTGCTGGGAGCTGTGTATCGTACACTGCTGGGTAGGCTCCTCGCCACGCCGGAACGTGAATCGATGCGTACGGGGACATGCGGGTGTAGCAATCATGCCGCTCTCGTCACACAGGGTCAACGTGATGGTGTCCAGGTTCTCCGGCTGCTGGGGCTTCTCCGGCACATCGCCCGGCTCCAGTTTGCGGAGCCACTCCTTTTGCAGGGGCACTGCTTTGCTCATAAACTCCTTCCAGATGGGCGCACATACCGTGCCTCCGAAAATGCGCGGCATCGGCAAATACACTTTTTGCCCCTTTACCGGGTCCACCACTTCACGCGCCACCCACACTGCGGTAACCAGTTCGGGGGTATACCCAACAAACCAGGCATCACGCCCCTCATCGGTTGTGCCTGTCTTACCGCGTGCTTCAGGAAAATCGTGCAGTACGCGGTAGGCGGTTCCGCCAGGGGTCCGCACAGGTCCCTTGAGCAGCTCGTCCATTGTTTTGGCGGTGGTTTCGGAAATCACCCCATACGTTATCGCCGGGGCGTTCTCCTGAATGATGTTGCCTTCGCTGTCGCGTACACGCACAATCGCGACGGGTTCACAGCGGTTGCCTCCTGTCGCGAACACGCCATACGCTACAGCCATCTCTATCGGGCGAACAGCAGACGACCCCAGAGCCAGCGACAGGTTTGGCTCCAGCGGGGACTCGATGCCCAGCTTGCGGGCGTACTCGATCACCGTCTGCGGGCCCACCATCGCGATGGTCTTTACCGCCGGAATGTTGATAGAGTAGGCAATCGCCTGACGCACGGTGACCCAACCGTGATAGCGTCCATCAGAGTTTTGGGGGCGGTAGGCTCTTGGATACGAGGGATAGCTGACCGGTGCATCGAGGATGCGCGAGTCAGGAGTAAGCACCCCTTTATCGATCGCTGCGCAGTAGACAACAGGCTTAAACGCCGAACCAGGCTGTCTTCTGCCCTGCGTTGTGGCATTGTACTGCGACTTGCTAAAATCCACACCGCCCACCATCGCCCGGATGAAACCGGTATGCGGGTCTATCGCGATGATGGCTCCCTGTGTAGCGCTTCCCCTGCCGTACTTTGCCAGTCCCTCACGCAACGCCTGTTCCGCCGCCTGCTGCATTTGCCAGTTCAGGGTGGTTTCTACCGTTAGCCCCGCCTTGTAAATCTGATCCGCGCCGTAATCCTCCATCAGCTGCTTTAACACGTGGAACACAAAGTAAGGTGCTTTGAAGCGAATACCCTGCCTGCGCAGAGGGACAACACGAATCGGCTCGCGTTTCGCCTGTTCATACTGCTGTTCGTCGATGAAACCCAGCGCACGCATCCGCTCCAGAACCCTGTCACGCCGACGCAATGCCAGCTCTGGGTTCTCATGCGGTGAATAAGCGGACGGGCGACGAATTATCCCCGCCAGCAAGGCACACTCGGCAAGGGTTAGCTTGTTCAGCGGTTTATCGAAGTACACCCTGGCGGCCGTCTTGGCGCCATACGCGCCGCTGCCGAAGTACACCTCGTTCAGATACGTTTCCAGAATCTGCTCTTTAGTGAGGTGCTGTTCCATCTGCAAGGCGAGAAGTGCCTCTTGCAATTTGCGATGGAAGGTCTTTTTCTGCGTCAGGAAGGCATTTCGCGCCAGCTGCATGGTGATAGTGCTACCGCCCTGCGCATACCTGCCCTCACGCAGGTTTACCCACACCGCCCGAAATACCGCCCGCGGGCTGATGCCCCTGTGTTGATAGAACTGGCTGTCTTCGATAGCCACTACCGCGTCAACCAGCTGCTTGGGAAATTCCGACATCTTCGCCAGCTCGCGTCGCTCGTTGGTCAGGGTTGCCAGCACTACCCCATCTTGCGAGAGGATGCGCGTACCCACGTACGGCTTGAGGTTCACAATCTGCTCGCTGCTGGGCAACATCTTGGATACCTGTACCAGTAACACCACCAGATACCCGCCGCCGACCACAATCCCCAACAGCACCAGAAGCAAGAAGTATATCAGCAGGCGTTGCCATATCG
>BEHS01000221.1 GCA_002898895.1 bacterium HR16
GTGGCTCCGCTGGACGGGGTGTATGACCTGTCTGCGAAGGCGTCACACTGGTTGAGGCAGACGCTGGCGGGTGTGTCCATCGCGGGTGGCGGTGTGGCGAACTTTTCGCTGGTTAACGGGGACATCGATGGGGACAACGAGGTGACGCTGTTTGATTTTGGTGCGCTGGTGGCGGCGTTTGGGAGTATGCCCGGCGATAGCAACTGGAACCCGGATGCGGATTTAGACGGGGATGAAGAGGTGACGTTGTTTGATTTCGGCATCCTGGTGAGCAACTTCGGCGCGATTGGGGACGACTGAGGCTCACAACCCCTGCAGCACCTGCGCGTAGCGCTCTACCATCCGGTGCAGGTCAAAATGGGCTTCGGCGTGCTGGCGAGCGCGTTCGCCCATGCGTTTGCGTTCGGTGGGATGTTGCAGGAGATACAGGATGCGCTCTGCGAGAGCGCTCTCGTCGTCTACCATTACCACGAAGCCTGTTTCGCCGTCTATCACGATGTCGCGTACCGCACCCGCGTTGGTACTGACCGCCGGCACGCCGCAGGCGGCGGCTTCTATCAGCACGTTAGGCAACCCCTCCACGCGGGAAGTGAGCACCGCTACGTCCATCGTGCGCCAGACGGGGGGAATGTGTTCGACGACACCGGTGAAGACCACCTGTTGCTGAATGTTCATCTGCTCGGCCATCCGTTCGAGTTCGGCGCGCTGGACACCGTCTCCTACGATGAACGCCCGCGCCTCTGGCATGGCGGAGAGCACCCGCTGTGCTGCTCGAAGGAAGAGGGAAACGTTCTTTTCAGGGCGCAACATGGAGACGATGCCGAAGACCGGTGTGTCCGGCGACAGCTGCCACTGCTCACGCAGGTGTTCGCCCACCGGAGAGAACCTCTGCAGGTCGATGCCGTTTGGAATCACCTCCACGCGCCTTGCTTTCCACCCTTCTGTCTCTATCAGAAATCGCTTCTGGATTTCGGAGAGGGCTATTAAAACGTCGATAACACCCGAGGCCAGCTTGCGGCTGATCGCCATCTCGCGCTGGCGGTGCACCTTTCCGAAGGTTCGCACCGAAACCGCCAGTTTGGGAATCCAACCGAGCCTGCGAGCCAGCACAGCGTACAACAGGGGGTAAGGGGAGTCGATGGTAAAAACCACATCGGGGCGAATCTGCCTGACCAGCCTCACGAAGCGCGGCAACACCCTCCAGTCAGTGCGTGATCGCCCGTGCAGAGCATAGACGGGCACGTTCGCCTTTTGCAGCTGCTCGCCGACAGAACCCGGCTCGTACAGAGCGCAAGCGTGAACGTCCATGTACTGCGAAAGCGAGGTCAGTAACCGCTGCAGGACGCGCTCCGCCCCTCCCAGCTGGTAGGTAGCGTGCAGAACGAGCAGCCTTTTCCTGTTGGTGCGCTTCGTATCCATACAATAACCCTATATGGTAACCGTCTGTTTGGACAGGGTGAGCGCAGGTGTATCCGGCAACCAGCGCGCCGATGGGTCGTCCGAGACGTTCTGTATCGTCAGACGGTATCGCCGTCTCGCGTGCATTGGAGCAGTGTACAGGCGTACCAGGTTGCCGTCTACCTCGATGCGGTTTATCTCCAGAGATGGGACAAAGGTGTATCGTCCCTTTTCCCCTGCGCTCTGGGCATCCAGACGCTTGTTAAACACCAGCAGGACGGTGTTCCTGCTTTCGCGCGTTGCCTTCACCGCTTTGGGCGGGTCGTCATAGATGTACATCCCCAGCATGTATTCGTAGAGAGTAGTGCTCTGTACACCGATGCTCCGACACGCTTCGCGAAACGCCTCTATCCACTGCCACGAACGTCGATTCTGCGGCTGCGAGCCGATATCTGCCTGCACCATCATCGGCAAGTCAGGACGAACTGCACGCGCCGCTTGCACCAGAGGCTGGTAGGCGCGCACGTAATCCGGGGCAAGGTTTGCTTGTATCCAGTCGGGCCAGTGGGTTTGCAGGCAGACCGCGTCGGGACGAACCTGCCGACCCACCTCCGCAATGTCCTGACCGTGTACCTCTCGCACAAAACGCACCGGGTCGGGTGCATCGATAGCGAGTATCCAGACGGTGACAGGAAGTCGTGGGTGCGTTTTTCGGATTCCTCCCGCTCCGTTCAGCAGGTCGTTCAGAAAGTCAGTGTGGCTCTGGGCGCGGAACTCTACCCACTTTGCATAGAGCTCCGGCTGCTTGCGCCAGAAACGAGGATGCGATTCATCGTGAAACTCCGGCGGTTGCTCACCTTGATACCTCTGCGCGAACAGCGAGCGACATCGCTCGCACAGGCAGGCGTACGCGGGAGCAGTGGGGCCCGGGTATTCGGGCCAGAACGGCTCCATGATGTGCACGCCGTCAAAAGGATACTGGCGGAGTACCGCGGCGATTTGCCTCTTCTTCCATCGGCGGTATTCAGGGTGATTCAGGCACAGCCGGGTGTAGCCGTCGTTCATCGGCTGGCGGGTGACCATGCGCCATTCCTGCCATCCATCGGGCAAATCGTGCGTGTCGTACGCGCCGTTGCCGAAGGTGGTGTAGTCCACGTGTATTTTACGCTTGCGCAGGGCGTTCAGCACTTCGCGGTGTACGCGGCTGTCCCGGGTGATAATCATCTGCACGCCGTTGAAGCGGTGCACCGCAAGCTCCTCAGCGATACTCTCCGCGCTGCGGTTGGTGTAATATCGCCCCAGAAAGGGGTCTATCTGCACACAGCGGGCAGGGAAAGGCATAGGCGTCGCAATAGTTGACGAAAATCCTCATTTGTATGCTGTAGCTGTATTATAGCACTTTTCGCCTCTTTTCTCATCGTGCCAAAACTTCCGATGCGAAATGATGTACGCCCTTTTTCACTGGTCAAGTGCGAAACCCTTTGACATTTTGTGCAAAAGGCGATACCATGTAGCTAACCCAATACCCCTTGTGAGCAAAAGGAGAAAACACGATGAAACACTTGCTTTTGCCGCTCACACGGGGGTACCGATCGCCCTCGTCCTGCCGTGCCTGGCTAATGCCCGTGCTCGGTGACCATATGCGCCGTGTGGCATCCTACCAGAATGGTTTGACCGCCAGCCTGACGAGGGTGGAACATGGGGTCATCGTGCGCGCGCCGGTAAGCCTGATGGTGACGCCGGGCGAGTATCTGTTTGTGGTTCATGCGGTGGACGACCATCCCGACGAGGAGAAGGTCCACCGTCGCAAATCGGCACTGCCACTTGCCTGTGCAATACCTTGGCCCGTACAGATTCCCATGCCCAGCCTGACCGGTTTGGTAGACGTAGGCAGTACAGGGCTTTACGGGGCTGTTTACCCACTGGGCGTGCTACAGCCAGACCAGGTTGTAGAAATACCCATCATGGACACTTGTCCACCGAGTGCTCGGCGTCCCAAGCCGGGTGACCTGAACGGAGACGGGCGATTGGATTGGGACTACCCGGGAGATGTGCAAATCCCTGGCACGGGATGGTGTGTAGGACTGTTTGGTATCGACAAACCCGAGCCGCGAGGGTCTCTCCACTACCGAGACGAGTACCGCCTTTGTATCGGTCGTGACTTGGACGGAAACCAGCGGCTAGACATTACTGAGGTAATCTATTCCATCGGCAAGTGCCCCTGGGCCAGGGGGATGAACAAGGGTTGGATGGAGCGGTACGGTAGCGAGTGGTATGTGCATTGGGTCAGCGAGGCTCCACCACTGGACGGAGACAACAAAACACACTTCATCTACAAAGAGAGTACCAACTGGCTGAGGGTATGGGAGAGGGTCAACGGACAGACTAGACAGGTATTTGAGGGGAGTCCAAATGCATACCATTGGTGAGAGTGCACGTGAAGAAGACGGAGGTACGGAACGATGAAAACCCTACGCCTTTCTCTCTGCACGGTTACTGTAGCGACAGCAGTGCTATCTTTTGGCATAGCTGCTTACCCGAAGCAGAACGAGGTGGTATTGCCAAGCTGGGCGAAGGTGCGTTCGGTGAAAACCTCTTTTACCAGGTCTGGGCAGTGCGAGGTGACTCTGCATACCCAAGCGGACATCCCGCAGAAAACACAGGACAAGGTGAGCTTCTGCCTATACTTTTACCCACCCAAAAGTGAAGTCGGTGTAATTTTTTCTCTGGGCGATTACCCCTACGGCGAAGAAGCACCCTCTCAGCACGGTGGGGTGTTTCGTGCAAGGATAGTGCACACGAATGGTGGGTCAAGGTGTGCAGAGAACTACCACTGGATTGCCCCATTGAGAGCCAGCGTGGCAGGCAACCGGGTCACTTTACGTTTTCCCTCTAACCTGGTGAGCAGGCGGCGCCCAACGTATCTGGTGGTTCGCTATATTCCAGCGAATTCGCCTATCCGCACGCATCAGGACCTGTATGACAGCATTGCCAACCCCCAGCCAGAAGCGCTGGCGATAGATGTGCGGATACTTGATGGGGAGGAACTCGATCGCAAAAGGAAGATGGGCTACGTTGGCATTAACCTGAGCATGTTCCATCCATAAGTAATGCCATCCTGCGAGGGCTGTGTGGGTACCACGATGCGGCTCCTGCCGACTCGGGTGGGGCAGTCAGGATTTTTGGCACAACGAGTACATCGACGGCCCTATAGCATGGTGAAAGAGGTGTTAGAAAATGAAACTCCTATGGGTGGTGCTACTCTTCGCGCTCACCTGCCTTTTAGAAGCGTCCATCGCTTCTGAGGTAATAGTCCGTCGCGTCGGCAACCTGCCAGAACATTCCTACTGGTGGTGGGTAGTTTCAACCGATGGCAAGCGCGTCTATGCCATGGGCGCTCGTGCTCAGGTCAATTCACAGCGACGCGACATGTTCACTGTAGATGTAGACGCGAAGCCTCCGTACCTCGCGCTGGAAATCGATCCAGCGGTAGAACAGACTGTCACCAAGTACCTGCTACAGGAGCCTTTTCCTCCTTTCCATAACGCCCAATATATCCGAGCATCCCTTGGGGACGACCTCGTGTGGCTAACGCGCGATTATGATTTCTGGCAGGTAGCGAATGGTCGGATTTATGCGCTGCTACCGCTACAACGTGATCCGGATGTTTATCCCGCTCGGTGGAGAACGATCCACGAGATAGACGCAACAACCCGCCAGGTCGTTCGCTCGGTAGATGTCCGCAACGTATTACCCAAAGGCGATGCCAGTATAGACGTGGAGCGCAGCCAGTACATCATCACGATGCAGATTTCGCCAGACGGCAGGAGATTACTGACAGGACATAGCGGGCTGATAATGGTCTGGTCTCTTCCGGACTTGCAGCCTCTCTTCTACAAGCCGTACAATAGCGATAGAGAGATAACTGCAATAGAGCTTTCGGCGGACGGTCGTCTGTTGTACGCCCTCGCGTACGCGAGGGGGCTTCTCGTGTTGAACCTTCAGAGTAGGGAGCTCGAGCGGTGGGACCCCAAATCGCAGCCTGGTACACCCCAGAAATTCGGTATTGAAGACCTGCACATGGTGGACATGGCGCTGGCTCCAGATGGTCGTGAGATTTTCTTCGCCCTTCGATACGTGCACGTCAAAGGAGCAGTAGCGGCTCTGGACACTTCAAGCCGAAAGATTACTCGCATTTTGCGTCTCGGCCCCACTGCTTGTATCAGCTTGTGCGTTGTGGGTAACAAGCTGTTCGCATCGTGTCTGGATGGCATCTACGTGATAGACATCGACGCCTGGCGCAAGAACCCCACCTACCAGCCGCCGTGGGCGAAGGAGGAGATGGGGAATCTCAATACCAGTCTACCACAGATAGTTCTGGTACACGCACGAACTCGCTCAGGTTATGGGTGACTAGTGTGGCACCGTGAGCAAGAGCTATGCCCGCAATCAGATTATCCAGCGCACCTATGGGAAAACCAGATTGTTCCAGCAGTGTCCGCACTCGCGCGGCGGCGCGTGCTGATTCTGTGTTCAACGGTAACACGGAAACCGTTTCAAGCAAGCGGTTCAATTGAGCACGCCGACGATCAGGAGATGCCGACCGGGCGATACCCACTTCCAGCTCATACAGGGTAACCGTTGATAGAGCGACCTCAGATGGCGACACGCTAAACAGATGTTCTGCTACACGTCCTTGTCCCTTGAAAAAGTATATGACGATATTTGTGTCTAGCAAGAACATCTTATAGAACCTCACGAGGCGACTGGTTTGTGAGTGATGATCTCAGCTCCTCCGGTTCGGGGAAATCG
>BEHS01000222.1 GCA_002898895.1 bacterium HR16
TGGCGTAGCACGGGTTCCTCGCCATCCGCATCGTACAGTAACACGGTTCTCGTCGGAGAGGCTATCCTCCAGGTTTTCCACCCCAAGAAGTTCGGGTTAAAGCCATAGCTTGACGCGCCGGGCGTATCGTCGGACGGACAGTTGAGCATCTGCATCTTCCCTCTGAGGTAGGGACCTATCACCGTTTCCAGATTTCCAACGGGCAAAGTTTCGTCATAATCCACCGTATACATCTTTACGGCGATCCCCAGCTGCCGCAGGTTAGATAAGCAGGCTTCCATCCGGGCTCTTTCACGTGCCTGGGCAAACACGGGAAACAATATTGCTGCCAGCAAGGCAAAAATCACCACAGGCACCACAACGGTAGACGCCCCGGCTGCCGCGCCCTGTAGCCCTGCGAAAGGCAAAAGCATCACCGCGCCCAGCGTGGTTGCCGCGCTGCGTTCGACAGTAATCTGGGGTGTACCCAGTACAAACTGCCGTATCTCCGCTATGCGCTTCACAAGGGGCGGGTGGGTAGATGTAATCTCGATCAGTCGGGCGAAAACGCTGTTTTGCGCCTCGTTTGCCTGAGCAATCAGCAGCTCCGGCTTCACGTGCCTTGCCAGACGCCATCCCGCCGCCAGCGTTATGAGCACGCGCTCGTAAGCGTGCAAATCGCCTGCACAGGCTTGTCCACAGCGGTCGGCGCTGTACTCGCAGAGGCGCGACCACGCCAGATACAGCAACGGAACCCATATCCCTGCCATTACCAACCACCGCCAGCGGAAATGCCCCAGCACGAAATGCGCCAGCTCGTGTCCCGCTAACCCGCGCAGCGCCGCTTCGTCTTCTTCTATTCCCTCTACCAGCTGCGAGAACAGCACCATGCATCGAGTGCGTAATACCGCTGCCACAAAGGCGTTTAGCATGGTGCCCTCCATGATGTAGACCTCCAGCGGCTCACGGTAACCAAGCTTCTGGCGCGCTTCCTCTATGGCGCGGTGGACGTGGGGAAAGTGGTTCTCATCGACACGCACGCAGTGAGTAAGTAAATGCGCCCGAAATATCTTGATGCCTACCCAGTTGAAGAACCATATCACCAGCCCAAAGGGGATAATGGCGCCCATCGTTACGATAAGCAGTACGAGCCATGATATGGCTCCCGCTACTGCCAGCAAGGCAAACACGGTGCTTTCAAGGGGATGGCGAAGCGCATCCAGAGCCAGCGGTGGTGAGATGGTCAACACAGGAGAACCGCAGCGAGGACAGGTGCTTGCCCCTTCGGGAAGCCCCTCCCCACATTGAATGCAGGTATTCATGGCATTTACCTCCTTCCGAAACGGTATCCCCGTATGCTCATGTCGTTTGTCAGTATCACGAAGTCGGCGGTGCAGGCAGTGTTCTTGGGAGCCTCTATTTCCAGAATATGCATTCCCTTTGCCAGCGATACCGCCGCGGTACGCAATACATCCAGCCCCTCCGGTGATGAAGGTTCGTCTATCTGTAGCGGCTTACCGTCTATCACTACACGCGGAGCAACCAGACTGCCTTTCTCGATGCACCGCACGAAGAGCGTATACCTGCCGGGCGTTTCGATAGGGAAGCGGGTGCGGATGGATTTGCCTGCAGACAGTCGGACGCAGGTTTCGCCTGTGCCGGGGCTACAATCGGGCTGAGCAAGCCGCTTCTGCCCGCGCAGGTCGGTGAACCCCTCGCACTGCAGCAGCAGCTCCTTTGGCTGCTCGCCGAAAGGTACCACCGCGATACCCCCGGCGGGAATCTGCACACGAACGGACGCTGACGGCGGGTTCTGCACCTGCGGGTATGCGCTGAACATCTCCCTGTTAAGACGCAGTTCGCGTGTCACGGGTTGCCCTGTGCTGTTGTAGAAAAGGATGCGGTCGGTCAGCAGGGCGGTGTAGACACCGTCCGCCGTATCATCCACCGGCGGCGCGTTGCGAGAAGAGGGGGAGAAATCTGAAAGGCGGTATACCAGCTGGCGTAGCACTTCGATATAGGCGGCGATACCATCCTGGGCGCGACGCACCGGCACGAACACACACAACCCCTTACCCAAGCGCTGTGTCCAGCGTGTCTTCAGCGTTTGCTGGTCAATCTGGTAAACATAACGCCCCTCCGGTGCGGTATCCAGTGGAGGCTCCGTGCTGCCCAGAGCGCTGACCTTGACCTCCACGATGCGCACACCTTTTGTCGTCTTCCCCCCTACCGCGCGGATGCTCAGCAGAAGCGTGCTATCTGCTTTCACCCACTCGCCGGGGATAACGAACTTGTACACCGTTTCGCCCGGGCTATCCAGATAACCGAGAAGGTTTTGCCCAAGACGCACCTCGTAGCGTACAGGTGTCGTTTCACCCGGCAGAACCGCGCGAATGGTGAGGCTGTACGCCTGTCCAGGTTTGAGCAATAGTCCTATTTGAGCGTCCGTACCCGTCCATCGCCATGCGCGCCCGCCTTCCTTTTCCGGTTGCGACCACTCGCCTTGCAGAAATTGCGCCGTAGCGGGGTCGTCCATGCGCAGGGTATAGCCTCCGGCAGGCACGTCCCCTTTGAACGCAGGCTTCAGAATCTGCAGTTTGCCCGCGTAGCCGAACAGTGTGCGCCAGGTGGTTCCATCACCCTCTACATTGGTTACCTTGCCGAAGTCGTAAGCGACCACCACGCCGCCCGCCTGCACCCACTCCACTATCTTATCCAGCACGTCTTGCTCTACTACCATGCCTTCCCAGAACACCAGCAGGCGATACCGGTCCAGCGCACCGTCCCGGATCATCCGCTCGTCGACGATATCGAAGGCGAACAGGTCACGCGCCTGTGCACAACCTGCGCGCATGATGGGAGCCTCCCCCACATCCGCCAGACGCATCGCCGTGGACGGGAAGAACATCGCTACGTCCACTACCGGTTGCCCTGTGGTGAGGTGGCGCAGGTTTTGCTCGTAGACCGGCTCGTTCGCGGTTGGGTTCACCGCCCAGTCAAAGAAGCCCGAAGCTCCCTGCGCAATGGTTTCAAACAGCGCTTCCGTTTGCCGTCGCGCGTCCAGCTTACCGGGCGTCTCCAGCCACAAAGGCACGCCATAGAAACGACAGGCAGAGGCGATTCGCGCCAGCAGGAAACTCTCATTTTCCGCAAGCGGCAGATAACCGGCATGGGTCGAGCGCACAGCTGCCCCATAACGCGCAGCCATCTTTACCAGCGCAGAGATGTCTGCCCCGTAACGCACATCCTCACAGGCAAAGCCCACAGGCAGAATGCGCAAGGTGTTCGGGAAGTACCGCCGCGACAAACGACAGACCACACTGGCGAAGTAGGTCACACCGTTCTGATACCAGTGCGTGAAGTCCAGCCACCATCGCCTGCCCTCGGCGGGGGAACGGGGATAGCGAACCTCTTCTTCCTTCGCGAACTGTGTGCCCCACGCTTTGTTCAGCGCGTTCAGGTCACCGTATTTGCGCAGCATCGCCCGGCGGAAGCTGGCGCGCGCCTGCTCGTCGCCACACCAGAATCCCCTGTGGTTGTGTGCCTTACCGAAGCGGCGTTCCCAATCTTCACGCTGTTCTCGTGACGCTATCCTCGCCCCCGAAAACAGCCCCGCCTCACCGTAATCACCGTGAACGCCCAGTACCAGCGCGTCTACTCGTGGCGTTGCCCCGCCGAACTGTTTTGCCACTGCCGCCCACTGCCTGTCCAGCCAGCCGGCGAAACGCGGTTCCCACGGAGAGATAGCAGGTATCTCTTCGTTGTGTTCTACGCAACGGGTTAGCGCGGGTTTCTCCTTCTCGATATACCATTTGGGGAGGAAAGCGTAGTGTGGGAACAGCGCGAACAGGAATCCCTCCCGCCTGGCGTGCTCGTACACCTCCTCAGCTGCCGTCCAGTCCCACTGCCCGGGCGATACCTCGTTGCTGGCAAGGTGGTCGGTGTCGTATTGCCACAGTGAAAAACCCAGCAGACGGAGAGAGGAAAGCCATTCCGGCGTCGCCCCGGCGAAGCTGAGAACAATGCGCGAACCCGCTCTGGGCGCCTTTACCAGCGCTTCACCGGAAGAGGGCGCAACGTACACCCGCACAAACCGGCGAACGTCTTTCTGAACCGCGCGCTGTCCCCCGGCAAGCCCGGTTATCAGTATCAAAGAAATTGCCCCTGTGAACAACAGCAGGTGTGCACGCTTCATGCTATTTTAGTTCGCAGGGGAGCGGAGAGTTCCTGCGTGGTATAATACAATCGGTGATGCCCAATGTCTCAGGCAACGTTAGCCCAACCCGCAGAACAGACCTCTCCTGCCCGGCGTAAGTTCACGCTGGACGAATACCACCGGCTCGTCCAACAGGGTTTCTTCGACGGCGAGCGAGTAGAACTCATTGACGGGGAGATTGTGTGTATGGCTCCAACAGGACCGGAACACAGCAGCACCAAATCACGCGCGCTGATGACACTCTTGCGCCTCTCTGGTGAAGGCTGGCACGTTCGGATAGATGACCCACTTGCTCTGGGTGAACATGAACCGGTTCCCGATGTGGCGATTGTGCCGGGCAGTCCCGACGACTACCGAACAGCGCACCCCAGCACCGCCCTGCTGGTGATAGAGATAGCCGATACCTCGCTGGAGTATGACCGCACGGTGAAGATGAGCCTGTACGCCAGCGCAGGCATCCCCGAATACTGGATAGTAAACCTTGTGGAACGACGGCTGGAGGTATATCGCGAGCCCTCCGCCCCTGCACCCGAAACCCTCTTCAACGCTCTTTACAGGAGCCTGCGCCTCTACCGCCCCGAAGAGAGCATCTCTCCACTGTTTGCGCCGGAGATGAACCTGAAGGTAGAGGAGCTGATTCGATAGCGAGTGAATGCGTGTTACGGTTTCAACGTGGCAGATACCCACGGCTAAAGCCGTTCCCCCACAAACGAACCCCTGCCTTCACAGAGCTATCAGCCAGCGCTGGCTGGCTTCATTTGAGAGGATGCGGCTTTAGCCGCAGGCTTAACACGCGATGCGTAGCTGGATACGTTGACTCTTCTATGGCGCCCACTCAGGAAGATTGCGGTTACCGTTGCGCCGGCGCTTCAACAGCGGCGCAGCCAGCCCCATGCCGAACAGCAACAGTGTCGCCGGTTCGGGGATAACTGCCGCTCCCAGCTTGCCCGAGTTCTGCCCGACCCCCTGCACGTGTAGCAGAGCATAATGTGTGCCCGGCAAGAAGCTCTGTCCCTGCTTCTTTGCCGACTTCGCCAGAAAGTGGTTTTCAGTTAAGCCAGTACCCTGAAGGCGCCATGACAGCCACTCGGTATCTGTCAGTCGATTGCCTGATGTCGGGAACTCGATTTTTAAGTCGAACCACTCACCACCAGCATTATTGAGACCGTTCTCACTGACGGTGACGCTGTTTACCGTACTTCCACCGGACACCGAACCGGGTACCAGCGACACCGAAACGAATGGGTCAACGTTCAGTAACAACTTGGTGATGAACTCATTACTGTCCTGCAGGTTAGCCTGAAGGGTGAACTTGACCTGATTAGTTGCATAGTTCTCAATAGTCAAGGTCGCCCAAGGCGGGGAGCCAAATGGCATTGTTCCCGTAATGACGTAATCAAAACCGTAGATGACCGCGGCGTCCGTGCGCATCACCGGCACTGCTATCGCCAGTGCCGTCAGCAAACAAACCGTCGCGAGCTGTGTCGACCGTTTTGCTTTCATGTTTCAGCCTCCTTGAGATTTTTCCGTTCACGTAGAATTTAGCATAAGAACTGCCACTCGCACTCCTCTTGGGGTGCACAGAACGATAACGCTCTCCTTTGGACCGCTACTGCACCTCCCTCTCCAGTCTAAAACAAGGGACGTTAGCCTCTCCTCGCAGAGATCGCCTTACAATATATATAACGCAAGATTCGTACCATTCGGGGCGTATTTCACCGTTAGAACCCCAAAATTTTCTAAATTTTTACTGCGCTGGTTTGTCAAACTGCAATCTTGCGATGCTGCAGGCTCTCTTCTGCCATTGTGCTGTTTCCCCGGTATTGACGAAGTTTGAAAAATTAAAAGCACTCATCCCTTCCTTTCCCTCTCCCAAGGCTTCGGGAGAGGAGTTGGGGGAGAGGTTAGATTATTTTTTTTCCGGTTGGCGGGCGAGGCTCCGTCCGAGCCGTTGACCTTTCGTCTAAGGCGCACCGACGTGCACTGCCCCAAACAGGGTGG
>BEHS01000223.1 GCA_002898895.1 bacterium HR16
TCCACAAAATGCGCACTCAAGGGCTGACGTGGTTTCGGCTTCCACTGTTTGCATGGTCTCTTTATGCCTTCAGCATTGCCTTTATCGTTGGGATACTTGCCGGTATGTTTTCGCTGGTGCTGACCGTACAACGCGGCTTTGCCTCGCAGGCGGTTGCTGCCACTCTTTTGTCCCAGCCGCTCTTCTGGCTGAGCTTCCAACCCACGATGTTCCTCTCCCTCTTACCGGCGCTGGGTATCATCAGCGAGGTAATCACCTGCTTCTCTCGCCGGCGCATCTTTGGCTATCCCCTCGCCGTTTTTTCCATTCTGGCAATCCCGCCTTTCGCCTTCCTCGGGTGGGGACAATACCTGCTTGCTGAAGGAGAGACAACCTTCGCAAGTGTGGTGTGTTCGCTGGGCAATGTGCTGGTGGCGGCACTGGTGATGATACAGCTGCTCATCTGGATACTCACGATGTATAAGGGCGATATTACCTTGCGTGCACCGATGTTTTACGCGCTCGGCTGTGCTGCGTTGCTGACTATCGGGGGAGTAACAGGGCTGTTTCTCGCTGCTTTGCCAACCAGCGTCTACCTGAGAGATACTTTCTTCGCACTCGCTCACCTTCACTACGTGGTGGCGGGAGGTGTACTCTTCGGTTTCCTTACCGGCTTACACTTCTGGTGGGTAAAGATTACAGGCAGAATGTATTCTGAGTTCTGGGCAAAGACTGCTGCCGTGATTACCTTTGCCGGGGTGAATCTCGCGTTCTTTCCTCATCTGATTCTGGGGCTAATGGGAATGCCCCATCGCTATCAGTGGTACCCTGAAGGACTTCAGCCCCTGTATGTAGCCTCTACCGCAGGTATGCTGGTGCTCCTTACCGGATGCACGATAACGGCGGCCTGCTTGCTGTGGTCACTGCGCTATGGACAGGAGGCAGGAAGCAACCCGTGGAACGCCACCGGACTGGAATGGCAAACGGGGTCACCCCCTGTCGTCGAAAACTTCGCCGAAGCGCCGGAGGTTGTCGGGGAGCCATACGGGTACGAACCCAACCCCTCATAAGGCGGATTACTCTCCCTCTTCCTGCCTGCCCAAATCCTCCGGCGGGGTGGAACGACCGACCAGACCCGCTAGCGCGACGATGGTGAGCAGATAGGGCAGGGACAACAACAGCTCCGAGGGCACCCGCATACCGAACAGCGTCTCGCCCTGCAACCGCTGCTGAAGCGCGTCCAGAAAGCCGAAGCCCAGCGCGGCGGCGGTGGCCCCCAGCGGTGTCCACCTGCCGAAGATGACCGCCGCCAGCGCGATGAAGCCCTTGCCCGCGCTCATGCCCTCGGTGAACACGTTCAGCTGGCTCAGGGAGAGGTAGGTACCCGCCAGTGCAGCCAGCGCGCCGCTCAGCATCACGCACCGGTAGCGGATAGAAACCACATTGATGCCCGCCAGCCTGCTTTTGCGTGCGCTTTCGCCCGCCGCCCGCACCCGCAGGCCCCACATAGTATGGTACAGCAGACCATGCAGTGCGAAAGGCAGTACGAGCATCAAAAGCACAAACGGGCTCTGATTCGAGAGCAGACCACCCAGCAGAGGTATCGGCTGGAGCCACTGCAGACTCCAGTTTGGCACACCGCTTGCGCTCGGCGGTCTTTCGAAGAAACGGCGCAACAGAAACACGGTCAATCCGGCGGAGAGCAGATTCACCGCCATCCCGCTGACCACGTGGTCGGCGCGGAACCGCTGGGTCAGCAAGGCGTGCAGGAACCCCAGTAGCACGCCTGCGGCAACACCACACAGCACCCCCAACCAACCACTGCCCAGTGCAACCGCCGCCGCCCAGCCCACGAACGCCCCCATCAGCATCTGCCCTTCAAGCCCGATGTTCACCACGCCGCTGCGCTCGGACAGGATACCGCCCATCGCTGCCAGCGCGAGGGGAGTCGCCAGGCGAAGCGCACTGCGGAACAGCTCGATATCGAACACCTCGCCCATCAGCCAGACCTCCGCTGAAAACGTATCGCCGCCAGGAAGAAGATTACCACCGCCTGCACCACGGTGGTAATCTCGCGTGGCACGGCGGGAACGGTCACCGATTGCATATACACCGCGCCGTTCTTCATCGCGCCGAAGACCAGGGCGGCAAGCACCGCGCCCAGCGGATGGTTGTTGCCCAGCAGAGCCACCGCTATCCCGTCGAAGCCATAGCCGGGTGAGAACTGGTCATAGTAACGATGATGCACACCCAGCACCTCTACTGCTCCCGCCAACCCGCCTATTGCCCCGCTGAGCGCCATACTGCCCCATATCACGCGCGAGACCCGCACGCCGGCCGCCCGTGCTGCTTCGGCGTTCGCGCCCACCGCCCGCAATTCGTAGCCCCATACGGTGCGTTTTAGCAAATACCACAGCACCAGCGCGGTTGCCAGCGCAAGGAGCAACCCCACGCTGAGCCTCGTGTCTCCCACCAGTATAGGCAGCCAGGCGGAGGGCAACGCTTCAGGCGTCTGCGGAGACATCGAGTTGGGGTCTTTCCATACTTTGGTAACCAGATACTGCGTAAGGTAGATCGCGATGTAGTTCATCATGATGGTGGTGATGACCTCATGTGCGCCTCGCCATGCCTTCAGGATGCCCGGTATCCATCCCCATACCCCCCCAACCAGCGCGCCCACCAGCAACGCCAGCAGGGCGTGCAACGGCGCAGGCAAACCCGACACCGCAAACCCTACCCATGCCGACGCCAGCGCGCCCATCAGCAACTGCCCCTCTACGCCGATGTTAAACTGCCCAGCCAGAAGCCCCACCGCCACCGCCAGACCGGTAAACAAGAGGGGGGTGGCGTTGAGCAGGCTCTCGGGCAACGCGCCGGGCGCAGATACCGCTCCCTCCCACCAGGCCGCCAGCGCGGGCAATGGTGGACTGCCCGACAGCGCAATCACCACTGCAGCCACTGCTACCGCTGCCACGAACACGGCGACGGGAAGCAAGAGCAGTCGCCACGAGGTTTTCATGCGCCTCCTCCCTTCACCGCGCCTACCATCAGTGCGCCGATCTCCTCGCGTCGCCTGCGTTCGCCTTCCACGATGTCCACCAGTTTCCCGTCGAACAGCACACCTACACGGTCGCATAGCGTGAGCAGTTCGTCTAAATCAAACGACACCACCAGCGCGGCTGCCCCTTGCCGACAGGCTTCGCGAATAGCGTGGTGAACCGCTCGCGTGCTGGCGGCGTCTAATCCCCGCGTGGGCTGTCCGGCGATGAGCAAAGCGGGGGTGTCCATCAGCGCACGCCCTACCACTATCTTTTGCTGGTTGCCCCCCGACAGGGCGGAGAAAGGCGCATCGGCGGAAGGTGCACGTACCGCGAACCGTGCGATAATCCTTTGCGCGAACTCTTTCATTCGCGCAAACGAGAGCGACAGCGCCGAGCCGAAGCCCCCCTGCCGGTGCAATCCTAGCGCAGAGTTCTCCGCCACCGACCATCCCAGTATCGCCCCACGCAGGTGGCGGTCTTCGGCGATATAGCGCACACCCTTGCGCAAGCGTACCGAAGGAAGTGCGTGGGTGATGTCCTCGCCGTTTAACCAGATGCGCCCCCGCGCCGGAGAAACCAGCCCTACCAGCGCGTCGATCAACTCCGCCTGCCCGCTGCCGTCCACACCGGCGATGCCAAAGACCTCGCCCGGGTAAACCTCGAAAGAGACCTCTTTCAATCCGGCGCGACTGCGTATCGGAGGCACGGTCAACCCCTCTACGCGCAGGCGAGGTTTGTCGTCCAGCCGTTTGCCCAGCAGCAGCTCCTCTTCAGGTAAAACCCCTCCTTCGCCTACAATAAGCCTCGCCAGCGTGCGGGCATCTATCTGAGGTGGCGCACCGGGCGACTCGCGCACCGGCATCGTGGCAACCACCTCGCCAGCCCGCAGCACCGTCACCTCGTCCGCGTGCGCCAGCACCTCTTGCAACTTATGCGTCACCAGCAGCACCGTGCGTCCTTCTTCGGTAAAGCGGTGTAACAGCGCGAAAAAGGATTCCGCATCGGCAGGCGGTAAAACGGCGGTCGGCTCGTCGAAAATCAGCACGCGCGCGTCGCGTAACAGCAACTTCAGAATCTCCACCTTCTGCTGCTGCGATACCGACAACGTACCCGCAGGCGCGTCCCAATCCGCTTGCAGTCCGATGACCCTCGCCAGTTCCTGCGCACGCGCCAGCACCTGCGCGCGGGGAAGGGGCGCAAAAGACGCCCCCTCACCACCAAGCATCAGGTTCTCTAACACGCTCAGGCGGGGAATAAGCGCGTAGTGCTGGCTGACCATCCCTACCCCCGCCTGCAACGCCTCCGCCGGCGAACGAAAGCGCACCGGCTGTCCGTAAAGAGTTACCGTACCGCTATCGGGAGGAAACACACCGTAGAGAATATTCATCAGAGTGGTTTTGCCTGCGCCGTTCTCGCCCACGATGGCGTGGACAGTGCCTTGCCGGACGGAGAGGCTAATATGGTTGTTCGCCTGCACCGCGCCGAAGCGCTTGCAGATGTCTTCCATGTGAACCACAACAGGGCGACTGTCGTTCATTCTTGCGCGTCCGGCTCCATGCGGATGGCTCTGGCGATGCTAGGGTCGGTGCGGCGCGTCTCCTGCACAACTGGTTTCGCCTTCGAGGTGGAACGCAGCTCCGCCAGAAGCGCATCGTATTCCGCCCCATCCAGCGGCAAGGTGACCGATTTTTGCCTCTTCGCGGAGAGGACGATGGCGTTCGCCAGTTCGAGGCTCCACAGTGCCTCCTCACCGGGGGCAACCAACCGTTCTTCCAGCCCCAGCAATACCCGCGCGAAGTTGCGGATGACCGCCTCGTGTCCCTCTTCCTCTTCCGGCACGTCCATATCGACCGGTTCTGTGGCAGGAAGTTCCCACATATCCTGTGATGCTTGCAGGTACTGTGGGAGAGAAGGAACGATGCGGGTAACGGTTACCTGCTCGCCGTCGACAACCACCTTGCCCCCTTCGCCAACTATCTCAAAACGGCGTGTGGGGGGCATTTCGTTCACGTTCACATAAAGATAACCATGCGCACCGTTGGGATACTCCAGCAGAGCAAATGCTTCATCTTCCACCTCTATCTGGTGGTAGCGCGTGCGTACCTGCGCGGTCACCCGGCACGGCATCCCCGCCAGCCAGCAGAAAATATCCAGGTGGTGCGGCGCCTGATTTATCAACACTCCACCGCCTTCACCCGCCCACGTACCTCGCCACGCCGCCGAGCGATAATATGCCTCATTGCGGCACCATGTGGCTATTGTATGCGCCCGCAACAGATTGCCGATAATCCCCTCTTCCACCGCTCGCCTGGCGATTCGAAAACGCCTTTCTGTGCGCATCTGCAACATCGCGCCGAGCAAAAGCCCGTATTGCCGTGCGGAATCGACCATACGACGCCCTTCGGAGATGCTCACCGCCAGCGGTTTTTCACAGAGTACATGCACACGATGCTCAAAAGCGCACTGAGCAATCTCCGCGTGCGATGGGTGCGGTGTGGCGATAAGCACCGCATCCACCAGACCGCTGCGCAGCAGTTCACGATAGTCGACGAAGCCGGGCACGCCGAACCGTCCGGCGACCTGCCGGGTGCGCTCCTCCGACGCCGAGCAGACCGCCGTCAGCTCGGTTTCTTCTGTACGTTGAATCAGGGTGGCATGAGCCACGCCCATGCCACCCACCCCGATAACCCCAAAACGCACCCGTTGCATCTGGTCCGTTACCTGACGATGTTCGGATCGGAGACGCGCTGTCCTAGCACCTTGCGCTTGGGCTGGGAGCTGGCTTTCAATTCCTGCAAGAGGGCATCGTACTCGGCACGGTCTACGGGCAGAGACACCGTTTTGCCTCGCTTGCTGGAGAGAATGATACCGCTGGCGAGCTCCACACACCAGATACCTTCCTCACCCGGTGACAACAGCGGCTCGCCGTACAGTATCGCCCGCGCGAAGTTGCGGGTGACCTGTGCGTGTCCGGTGGGCATCTCTTCCACTTCTATCTCTACCGGCTCCGTTTTCGGTCCCGACCACATATCGGCTGCACTGAAGGTAAACTCGCGAAGGGGCGGTTCTACGCGCCGAATAGTTACCTGCCCGTCCTGAATCACTATTTTGCCTCTGTCGCCTGCTATTTCAATGCGATTGGTGCCGGGCGCTTCGTTGGTGGTA
>BEHS01000224.1 GCA_002898895.1 bacterium HR16
ATCTATAGGGTACCCTATTTTGCTGTCGAATTGCTCGGTTGCAACCATTCGCCGTTGTGCTGTCCCTTCCCTGCCAGCAGGATGGAGAAAGTTAGAGGGCGTAAGTAACAGTATGACCTCTCCCGATATCGTGGTCGTGCTGAACCCAAAAGCCGGGCGATACCGTGCCATTCGCAACAAAGGCACGCTGCAGAACCTTCTGGAACAGGTGAGCAGGCGAACCGGGCTGACCTGGCGCATTGTGCAGACTTCCCGCCCCGGACAGGCTACCGAACTGGCGAGGCAGGCGGCGGAGGAAGGTGCATCCATCGTGGTTGCTGCAGGTGGTGACGGCACCTGTGGCGAGGTTGCCAACGGCATCGTGGGCACGCCTGCACGGCTGGGGGTTTTGCCGCTGGGCACAGGCAACGATTTTGCGCGTTGCGCAGGCATCGGTGAGAACCTGCAAATAGCGGTGGAGAACCTCTTTACCGGTAAACCGAGACGCATAGACCTCGGCTCGGTCGCGGGGAGATATTTCATCAATGTCGCCGGTTGCGGGCTGGACGCCGCCGTCGCCAAACGGGTGAACCAGGGCTTTCGCTTCTTGCACGGAACCGCCGCATACGTCGCCGCGCTGTTTCAAACTATCCTCACCTTCAAGCCCGTCTCCATGCGCATTACCATCGACGGCGAGGAGCAACACCTGAACGCCCTGCTCTGTACGGTGGCGAACACCCAATCGTATGGCGGTGGGATGCGCATCGCTCCCTACGCGCAGATAGACGATGGGTTGCTGGACGTGTGCATCGTCAAGGCGGTGAATAAACTGGAGTTTGTCAGCGTCTTTCCGCGCGTGTACAGCGGCACTCATATCACGCACCCCTGTTTCCTGATGCATACCGCGCGAAGGGTTCACGTAGAGAGCACGCCTCCTGTGCCCGTGCTGGTAGATGGTGATGTGATGGGCACCACGCCTGTCGAGTTCACTGTTCACCCCGGCGCCATCGAGGTGATTCTGCCTGTGAAGTGAGCGAAGAGAGTACAAAGGCAAAACCTTTGTGATGAGGTTCCCAAGTGTAAGTGGGGTGTGATATGCTATATGCGAAGGGGGAAAGGATAAGATGTCGAAGCGCAGGGTACAAGAGAAAATACGCCCTGTTGCGGAGCGGGTGAAGGGCTATTTGTCTGCACGCTATGGTCAGGGGGTAGAGAGTGTTCTGTTGTACGGGTCGTATGCGCGTGGGGAAGCACAGAGCAGATCCGAGATCGATTTGCTCGTGGTTGTTCGTGAGCCGTTGATGCCTCAGCAGGTTCGCGAGGAGCTGAATGACCTGTTGCTGGATATCTTGCTGGAGGAGGGAGAACTGGTTTCGGTAGTCGTAGTTCCCAAATCCTACTTCGATGACGGAGATTCACCGTTTCTGAGGCAGGTGAAAGGGGAAGCGGTGCTGGTATGAGCGCAATCCGCGACCTGATAGCCAAAGCAGAGCGGTTTCTGACAATGCTACAGCTTTCTCGGCAACTAACCAACCCGAACTTGCATGCCGAGAACAATCTTTTACCTGTACCTGTCGAGAGAGTATTCGGAAACTAGTGCTTTGTCAACCCTGATCATCGGACGCAGGCAAAGCTGGACCCCCACGATTGATGAACTTTGAAAAAATAAATAGAGTTATGTTGCACTACCGGTCTGGCAAGGTTCCTGCTTGGGGAGGGCGAGGCTCCCGCCGAGCCGTTCCCATTTGGTCGCGACGGAACGCGACCCTCCAACCCAATTGTGGGGAGGGCGAGGCTCCTGCCGAGCCGACTTTGCCAGATTGAGGAGTCTTTACGGCTGAAGCCGTCCCTTTTCAAACGAAGCCAGCCTGCGCTGGCTGTGTAACCCTGCGAAGGCAGGGTTTGGTTTGAGAAGGTGCGGCTTTAGCCGCAAACCCGTGTCCAGCATCCTCTTTCCCGCACAGGGGGAGGGGCAGGCGGTACTCACCGGATAGGTGCAACTATTTTTTCAAAATTCATCAATGGTGGGAGGACTACACAACGGCAGAAGAGAACCCGTCACATCACAAGACTGCAGTTTGACAAACCATCGGTCATTGCCGTTGGGACGGGTTTTCCGAACGCCCTTACAGCTGACACATAGCGTCCGCCTCCGCGGAAGGCGAGGGCAGAAAAGTGGCAGATAACCCCGCTAAGAAAATAGAATATCTCACCGACACCGCCCGCAAGCTGCTGCAGGGCTGTCAGACGAAGGCGCACGACGGCACGGTGCTCTATACGCCCGACGGCAGGGCGCACTACGCCGCGCTGTGGACACGCGACTTCGCCTACATGGTGGAATACGCGGGCGACCTGATGCCCGCCGAGCATATCGAAGCCTGCATCCGATACCTTATCAAGGGGCAACGGGAAGACGGCGTGGTGCCAGACCGCGTGCGCCCCGACGGCGTGCCCGTGTACGTCGCCGGACCCGAAAGCACCCCCCTGGGCGAGCCGAATCTGGACAACCCGATGTTCCTCGTCTTTGCCGGCGACGCCTACCTGAAGCGCATCTCCCCCGGCCGGCGCAAGAGCCTCCTCGCGGAGTGGTCGCCCGCGCTGGATAAGGGCATGGAGTGGGTTCCACGCAGCGCACAGGGTCTGGTGTTCAACAACCCCGAAAAGCCACACTCCCCCTACGGCTTCACCGACTGCATCGCCAAAACGGGCGAGCTGTTGATGGAGTCTCTGCTCTACTGGCGGGCGTGCAAGCAGATGGCGAACCTGCATCGGCAGTACGGCGAGAGGAGGCGGGCGGAGGAATATCTGCGCCGCGCCAGACAGGTGGAGCAGAACCTCGGCAGGCTGTGGGATGAAAAGACGGGCGCGTTTCTCGCCGCCAGTGTGCACTGCAGGCAGGTGGACATCTGGGGCAACGCCTACGCCCTCGCCATCGGCTTTCCGCTGGGCAAACGCAAGGCTCCTGTGCAACAGACGCTCACACGCCGTTACGAAGATTACATGTGGAAGGGGCAGGTGCGCCATCTCTTTCAGGGCGAGTACTGGGAACGGTTGCTCACCCCTGTACCGCGCGACCGCTACCAGAACGGCGCGTACTGGGCAACCGCCTCCGGCTGGGTGATGCAGGCGATACACCCCGTGAACCCACAACTGGCGCTGCGCACCTTCGAGGAGCTGATTGCGGACTTCCAGCAAAACGGCGTGTACGAGTGCGTGCACCCCGAGTACCGTCAGCTGGAGAGTTATGTGGTCAGCGCGTGCAACCCGTTAGGCGCGGCACGAAAGCTGTGGGCACGCTGATTGCTCAAAAAATACCCCGCACAGGGTGAAACTTTTCCGGCACAAGAGGTGTCTAAAAGAATCGCTTGCGCCCGCTCAACATTTCAACCTGAACACAAAAAGGAGACGTATTATTATCGAACCGCCTGCAATGTGCTCTTTACCGTTGTGAAAGGGGGATTATTGCGTACTTACGCAGCCTTTCGCAACGAGAGCACATTGACAACAGGAGGATGAACACCCGTGAGTGAACTCGGCTTTACCGTTTTTGCGCCCGGCTACCTTTCCACCCAGCAGATGTTCGACATCGCGCAACACGCCCGCAATCTGGCGGAAGCGCTGGGGTTTCAGCAGATTCAGCCCGTTGTCGGGATGGAGTATGATGAGATTGAACGGCTGTTGCCCCGGCTGGAAAACTACGAGCTGATGCCCCCCGTCTTCTGCCGACTGTTTGGCATGGAGCCGCCTGTGGATTACGAGCTGTGGGCGGTTCACATGCGAAGGCTGGGTATACCGAAGAACCCCGACGACGAGGAGCATATCGACATCGTGTATCTCCCGCCCCAGCGTCTGGTGGGGTTCCATGCCAGCGGGGGCAGGGGATGCACGGAGTTCCGCCTGACCTTCGCCCAGTATCCGCTGGAGGTGTTTGAAGCGGACAGCCGTCTGGTATTCGGCTGGTGGGCGGAAGATGCCGTCTATGAACACGGCGCGTATGCATACGGAGAGGCGCATTTCGTGCAGTGCCACCTGCGCCACATCCTTCTGCTCAAGGCGCTGAAACGACGGTTCCCGATGCTGAAGATGAAGATATCCGATGCGACGGGCTACTGGAAAACAGGTTCTCTGGACACTCTGCTTCGGCGGGTACGCAAGCTGCTCGCTTCTGAAGAGTCGGTCCAAAACCTGCTGCGCCCACCGGGCACGATGCAGATGTCGCCCAAAGTCAGCACAAAAGCAGTGAAGGTCACCATCCCACGAGAGGAGTTGCACCACGTTCTCTCACGCAACTGACAACGGGCGGGGTATCCCCCCGCCCTCCCCGGCAGGTAACCCCCTCCCCCACCGAGAAATCAAACCTGACCGAAATCTCGCTGTGAAGGAGCAGAGAGGATGCTTGCACCTACGCCCCCTATGGGATGGAATAGCTGGAACACCTTTGGTGCGGAGATTCACGAGGAGCTGATTCGGCAGGTTGCCGATGTGTTCGTGGAAGCCGGACTGAAAGACGCCGGTTATACCTACGTGGTGATCGATGACCTGTGGGAAGCGGACGAGCGCGACGACAGGGGTCGCCTTGTGCCCGACCCGAAGAAGTTCCCCAGCGGCATGAAGGCACTGGCAGACTACGTGCATAGCAAAGGGCTGAAGTTCGGCATCTATTCATGCGCGGGCACGCATACCTGTGCGGGCAAGCCCGCCAGCTACGGCTACGAAGAGATAGACGCCCAGACCTTCGCCGAGTGGGGCGTGGACTACCTGAAGTACGACTTCTGCTACAAGCCGGCCGGGGTAGACGGTCCCTCGCTGTATCGGCGCATGGGACAGGCGTTGCGCGCTACCGGTCGTCCCATCGTCTTCAGCCTGTGCGAGTGGGGCACAAACGAGCCGTGGAAATGGGGCGCGAGCGTGGGCGGTCACCTCTGGCGCACCACCGGCGACATCAACGACTCGTGGGAAAGCATCGAACAGATAGGCTTCAGCCAGAACGGGCTGGAGGCATACGCCGGTCCCGACCACTGGAACGACCCCGATATGCTGGTGGTGGGCATGTACGGCAAGGGCAACGTGGCGCGGGGCGGCTGCACCGATAACGAGTACCGCGTGCATTTCGCGCTGTGGTGTCTGCTCGCCGCACCGCTGATGATAGGTTGTGACGTGCGCAACATGAACGCCTTCACCCACCAGCTGCTCACCAACAAGGGACTGATTGCCACCAACCAGGACCCGCTGGGCAGGCAGGGCTTCCGGGTGGGACAGGAATGGGACCACTTCGAGACATGGATGAAGCCGCTGGCGGACGGTTCGGTAGCGGTAGGGCTATTCAACCGGCACGAGAGCTGGCGGCGCGTGATCACCGCCCCATGGGAAGCGCTGGGTATCCATGACCGCCGCCCCTGCCGTGTGCAGAACGCGATTACCGGCGAGGACTACGGCGTGTACACACGCTTCTTCGGTGCGCCGGTAGACCCGCACGATGTGGTGGTGGTCAAGATTACCCCGCTCCGGGATAAGTGAACAGCACGGCTCATCGACCGTGGCCAACAAGCCGTGCTGACGGGTCATCGGCTGAGAATCCCTTATCCCCTCCCGAAAGCCTTCGGGAGGGGGTATGCTATTGCTTTACCACTCATCAATCTTCGGACGCGAGCATCCTGAGCCCAGAGACGTTCCAGTCTACTTTGTCATGCTGAGCGCCAGCGAAGCATCTTGGAGTGACGATACAACGAGATTCTTCGCTCACGCTCAGAATGACAGGGCTGGTGTGCTTTTTGTCATGCTGAGCATTAGCGAAGCATCTTGGAGTGACGATACAACGAGATTCTTCGCTTCGCTCAGAATGACAGGCAGGCGGGACCGGTTTACCTATATCCAATATCCAAATAATCACGTGTGGTGGAGTACTATCGCAATCGCTCCCGAATACGCTTAATAGTAAACGCTACACTCCGCCTGACCACGGCATTTTGCTCTACCCGAAGCCTTTCCTTGAGAGCAGAAACTGTCTTTAAGTCTCCATGGTTCTCGAGGTCACGCAAGGCGGTTAAACGGACTGAGGCATTAGGGCTATTCAGGAACAGGTCTAACAGGGTGGCAACCGCTCGGCTATCCGGAAACTTGCCAAGTGCATGGATAGCTGCCAATTGCGAAAAACCGTCGCCTGTTTGTTTTGCTAGCGCGATGAGGTCG
>BEHS01000225.1 GCA_002898895.1 bacterium HR16
ACCCTGCGACAGGTGCTGGATGCGCTGGGAGAAGTGCTTACCGCCGACTCATTGTGCAGTCAGTTCTCGGGCGACCGTGAAATCTGTGTGCACCATGGGGGATGCGAGCTGCACTCGGTGTGGAGCTTCGTTGCAGACTACCTTTCGGTGGTTTTCAACCGCATCACGCTAAAGCACCTGGCGGAGGGTGCTGCGCGTCCGCTGGTCCCACCCGTTCTTTCGCGCAGTGAGCAAACGATACCACTCACCGAGCGAGAACCTGCGTCGACAGCTCAGATATCCTTGGAGGGGAGATAACGCAACCATGAGCCAACTACCACTGCTGGAAATCCGCAACCTGCACGTTGCAGTTGACGGGAAAGAGATTTTGAAGGGCGTGAGCCTGACCATAAATCGCGGCGAGATTCATGCCCTGATGGGGCGCAACGGCTCCGGCAAGAGCACCCTCGCCGCAACCCTGATGGGGCATCCACGCTACGAAGTAACCAAAGGCGAGGTGCTTTTTGAGGGGCGAAACCTTCTGGAGATGGAAGTGGATGAGCGCGCCCGGGCGGGCATCTTCCTCGCCTTCCAGTACCCTGTGGCTATTCCGGGGGTGAGCGTAGCAAACTTCCTGCGCAGTGCGCTCAAGTCCCTGCGCGGCGAGGAGCTGAGCGCACGCGAGTTCCGTACCGCGCTGAAAGAGGAGTTCAGAGCACTGCACATGCCCGACAACTTCGCCAGCCGCTACGTCAACGAAGGCTTCTCCGGCGGCGAGAAGAAACGACTGGAAATCGTGCAGATGGGCTTGATTAAACCCAAACTGGCGATACTGGACGAAACCGACTCCGGCCTGGACATCGACGGCGTGCGCATCGTGTCGGAAAACGTCAACCGCATCGCCGGTGAAGAGACAGGCGTTCTGCTGATTACACACTACCAGCGTATCCTGCGCTACATCCGCCCGCACTTTGTGCACGTGATGGTGGGAGGACGCATCGCGCTTTCCGGCGACGAGAGCCTCGCACACGAACTGGAACAGCGCGGTTACGACTGGATACTTCAGGAAATCGGCGCAGAGGAGAAAACTCTGCAGGAGGTGGGTTAAATGACTGCACCACAATCTTTGCTGGATGTCGGCACCGAATACCAGTACGGTTTTCGGGATGAGATAGAGTACGTCTACAAAGCGGAGAAGGGGCTCAACCGCCGTGTGGTGGAGATGATTTCGCACTTCAAGAACGAGCCCGACTGGATGCGCGAGTTCCGCCTGCGTGCTCTGGAGATATTCTTCAAGAAGCCCATGCCCACATGGGGCAACACAAAGCTCCTCAGCGAGATAAACTTCGACGACATCTACTACTACATCAAGCCTGCAGAGAAGCAGGGCAAGACGTGGGAAGAGGTTCCCGAAACCATTAAGAACACCTTCGAGAAACTGGGCATCCCGGAGGCGGAGCGCAAGTTCCTGGCGGGCGTCTCGGCGCAGTACGAGTCCGAAGTGGTCTACCACAGCATCCGCGAGGACCTCGAGCGACAGGGGGTGATTTTCCTCGATATGGACTCGGGCTTGCGCGAGTACCCCGACCTGGTGCGCCGCTGGTTCGGCAAGGTGGTGCCCCCCGGCGACAACAAGTTCGCCGCGCTCAACTCGGCGGTGTGGTCGGGTGGCTCGTTCATCTATGTGCCCCCGGGGGTACACGTGGAGATTCCCCTGCAGGCGTACTTCCGCATCAACGCGGAGAACATGGGGCAGTTCGAACGCACCCTCATCATCGCCGACGAAGGGAGCCGGGTGCACTACATCGAAGGTTGTACCGCGCCCATCTACTCCACCGACTCGCTGCACTCGGCGGTGGTGGAGCTGGTTGCGCTGAAGGGCGCGCACATCCGTTACACCACCGTGCAGAACTGGTCCAAGAACGTGTACAACCTGGTGACCAAGCGCGCGGTGGCGTACGAAGATGCTACGGTGGAGTGGGTGGATGGCAACCTTGGCTGTTTAACAAGCGACACCAAAGTATTTCTGAATAGCAATATCAAGCCTATTGCTGAAGTACAGCCGGGCGATGTCGTATATTCGGTGGATACCAGCCTGCAGCTGGCTCGCCATAAGGTCGTTGCCAAAAAGTACAGCGGCAGACAACCGGTTTTCCTGCTGCGCACCGAAAACCACAGGGAGATCCGGGCAACTGCAAATCATCCTTTCCTGACGCTAACTAAGCAGGGAAAGGTCTTCTCGCTTAGCTGGAAGCGACTAGACCAGCTGAAGGAGGGCGACTGGGTAGCGATTACAGGAGACATCCCGGACCATGGTAAGCCAAAGTGTTTTGAGCCGATATCGATTCGAGGGAAGAAGTCTGTCACCCTGCCCGAGCAGAGCTCGGAAGACTTGATGTGGCTGCTGGGTGTTTATGTGGGGGACGGCTACCTCGATGCGAATCGCGTATACTTTGCCGTGCCGCCCGGTGACAGGGCGTACAAACGGCTGACCACTTTGTTCTCCACCCTGTTCGGTGTGGACTACGAGGTACGGGGCAATGTAGTGCGCATCAACTCCGTCACGCTCCGTGACTGGATTATCCAGCAGGGTTTTGGCGGTAACGCCCACGAGAAGCGCGTGCCGAACTGGGTATACACCCTCCCCAAAGCGCAGAGGCTGGCGTTCATCGAAGGATATGTCGCCGCTGACGGCTACTGTCGCGCGAACCACAAAAACACATCCATTACCAGCGCCAATCGCAAGCTGCTGGAAGATGTAAAGCAGCTCGCGATATCCTGCGGCCTCGACCCGCGCAAAATCAGTCAGTGGACACGCCGTGAGAAGAAGCCCCTTGGCAAGGAGGAAAAGGAGTATACCCACTACTTCCTCTACTTTGGCGAGGGACAATACACGCAACCGGTGCATTTCAGCCGGGTGACAGGCATCGAACCCGCCGGGGTTGAGGACACATGGGACATCGAGATAGAAGGTAGCCACAACTTTGTAGCGAACGGCTTCATCGTGCACAACAGCAAGCTCACGATGAAGTACCCAAGCGTCTACATGGTTGGCAAAGGTGCGAGAGGTGATATTTTGTCTGTCGCCTTTGCCGGTCCCGGGCAGCACCAGGATGCGGGCGCAAAGATGATACATGCCGCACCTTACACCACCTCTACCGTCATCTCCAAGTCCATCAGCAAGGGAGGTGGACGCACTACCTATCGTGGACTGGTGCAGGTAGACGAGGGTGCGGTGGGCGTCAAGTGCAACGTGCGCTGTGACGCGCTGCTGCTCGATGAATACTCGCGCTCCGACACCTACCCCACCATGAACGTGAAGGAAGACGACGTGCGCATCGAGCACGAAGCCACCGTCAGCAAAGTGGGCGAGGAGCAGCTGTTCTACCTGATGAGCCGTGGACTGAGCGAGCAGGAAGCGGTCACCATGATTATCAACGGCTTCTTCGAACCGTTCGCCAAAGAGCTTCCGCTGGAGTACGCAGTGGAGCTCAACCGCCTTATCGCTCTGGAGATGGAGGGTTCGGTAGGCTAATGAGCAACATGTTGACCACAACCAGTCCTGCGGGGCTGGAGCTGATAGAAGCCATCAGCCGGCATCTGGCGGAACCGGAATGGGCATCTGCCCACCGCAAGGAGGCGTGGAGCCGCTTCCTGCAAGCGCCCACGCCCTCTCGTACACACGAACACTGGCGGCGTACGGACATCAGCCACCTGGATCTGGAAAATATCACCCCGAGGCTACCTTCCGAGTATCGTGCCCTGCCTGAATGGCTGGAGGCGGTGATTCGCAGGGGCGCGCGACGAATCGGCGGTACACTGGCTTTCGTGGACGGCACGCTCGTCCATGAGCACGTAACCGATAGCCTGCGCAAAAAGGGAGTGATTTTCACCAGCTGGTCGCAGGCAATTCAGCGACATCCTGATCTGGTGCGCCGTGCGATAGAAAACGTAGACTACGATCCCGCCGACGAGAAGTTCACCGCGATGGCGCGCGCTTATGCTACCGGAGGCACCGTGCTGATTGTGCCACGCGGGACAGAAGTGACCCTGCCCCTGCAAACCTTCTTCGCTGCCAGCGAAGCACAGGCGGTCTTCCCACATACGCTGGTGATTCTGGAAGAGGACAGCCGCGTCACCCTGCTGGACGGGATGTTTTCACCCGATTCGTCAACACGAGCTTTCGGTAGTGGCGTCGCCGACCTTATTCTGGGGGACGGTTCGGAACTCACGTACGTGCTGTTCCAGCAGTGGGGACAGGGCATGGAGTACTTCCATCACCAGCGTGCGGTGCTGGGACGTGATTCGCACCTGACCACCATCACCGTCGCGCTGGGAGCGTCGTTGAGCAAAGCCACCATCGAATCCGTGCTCTGCTCATCCGGTGCGGTAAGCGATATGCTGGGCGTCGTGTTTGGCGACGACAAACAGCACTTTGACCATCACACGGTGCAGCTGCACACGGTAGGCAATACCACAAGCGACCTGCTGTTCAAAGTGGCACTGGACGAGGCGAGCTATTCCGCCTACAGCGGTTTGATACGCATCGAGCCGGGCGCGCAGAAGGCAAACGCCTACCAGCGCAACGAAAATCTGGTGCTGAGCAGCACCGCACATGCCGAAACCCTGCCTAATCTGGAGATCGAGGCGAACGATGTGCGCTGCACACACGGCGCCACCGTCGCGCCGGTAGACATAGAGCAGATGTTCTACCTGATGAGCCGGGGTATGGCGCCTCGCGACGCCAAGCGACTGATTGTGGAAGGCTTCCTGCAGCCGGTGCTGGACCGCATCCCTGCTAAAAGCCTGCGCGAGATGGTCAGCGCGAAAGTAGACGAGAAGATAGCCCACAGGAGGTTCTGAAATGGCTTCACGGGTACGCGTTGCCCACATTTCAGAGGTGGAGATTGGCAAGGCGATAGTTGTGCATGTGGGTAGCAGGCGGCTTGCGCTCTGCCGTCCCGCTGCCGACGAGTTTTACGCGATAGACGACGTATGCACCCACGATGGTGGTCCCCTTGGCGAGGGGGAGTTATGTGGCTACGAGATAGAATGCCCGCGACACGGAGCGCATTTCGACGTGCGCACCGGTGAGGCGTTGACTCTACCAGCGACCAGACCTGTTCACTCCTATCCGACGGTAGTGGAGGGAAACGAGGTGTTCGTCGAGCTACCCGAGTAGAAAACAGGAGGCGCGACATGACTGTTGAGACCCAGACCAGTTACGATGTGCAGACCATTCGGGCGGATTTTCCTATCCTGCAGAGGCGGGTGGGAAGCAACCGGTTGATTTATCTGGATAACGCCGCCACCTCTCAGAAACCGCGCCAGGTGATCGATGCCCTGGTGCACTATTACGAGAACACCAATGCCAACGTGCACCGTGGTTTGCACACGCTGGCGGAAGAGGCTACCGAAGCATACGAGTCCGCCCGAATGAAGGTCGCTCATTTCATCGGTGCGGAACCGGAGAGCGTGGTCTTCACCCGCAACACCACGGAGGCGATTAACCTCGTCGCGTACGCCTGGGGGCTGGCAAACCTCAAGGCGGGCGACGTGATTGTGCTTTCCGAAATGGAGCACCACTCGAATATCGTGCCATGGCAACTGGTTGCCCGCATCACAGGCGCTAAACTACGCTATGTACCCTTTACTCCTGAAGGCGAGCTGGATATGGACGCGCTGGAGCGGGCGCTGCAACAGGAGCCGAAGCTGGTAGCCATCACACACGTCTCCAACGTGCTGGGCACGATCAACCCCGTTGAAGAGATCACTCGCAAGGCGCACGCGGTCGGTGCGAAGGTACTGATCGACGGCGCACAGGCGGTTCCGCACAAGCCGGTGGACGTTGCCCGGATAGATTGCGATTTCTACGCCTTCTCCGGCCACAAGATGCTCGCGCCTACCGGTATCGGCGCGCTGTACGCCCGGCGTGAGCTGCTGGAAGAGATGCCGCCGTTCATGGGCGGGGGTAGCATGATCCGTCGTGTGACGCATGAGTACAGCACCTGGGCGGACATCCCCACCAAGTTCGAAGCCGGAACGCCCAACATCGCCGACGGCATCGCTTTTGGTGCGGCGGTGGACTACTTGCAACAGATTGGCATGGAAGCCATTGAACGCCATGAACAGCACCTCACTGCAGAAGCGTTACGCCTGCTCGAAGCGGAAGAGGACATTGTTA
>BEHS01000226.1 GCA_002898895.1 bacterium HR16
CCATCAGCCTGAGCGAACTGAATCGGATGGGAGCGGGTATTCGTGGCTCGTTGAGTGCGGTCGGAACGGATTTGAACGCCCCTCCTGCGCCCGGCGTACTGGCTCCGATTGCAGTGCGTCAGGATAACCGCCGCCCGGTGCTGGTGGCAGGGCAGTACGGTAGCGGCGCGGTGGTGGTGTCTTCGATAGGAATCGCCTATGCCATCAGCCATGCGGTGGCTCCCCCGGGTGTGCCGGTAGCCAATGACAACTTCGCCGCAGCCGCGCCGCAGAACCTCAAGTTCGGTTACAACATGGTACAGTGGGCGTCGGCGTTTACCGCTCAGCGCAAGAACGCCCGGCGTACCGCGGGAACCTTTGAAAGCATTGGCGCGCCTCTGGTGGAAAAGTGGGGATTGACCGGACTGCAGGCTGTGGGCACTTTCGCCTCGGCTCCCGTCTTCTACAACGGCGCGCTGTTTGTGGTGGGCTCCTCGCCGCTGGGCGGGTTGCGCCTGTACTGCTTTGACGCTAACCCCCGTCGTGACATCGACGGCGACGGCAATGAAGACGACGGCCTGCCCGACCTGTGGCAGCGCGGAACGTCCTACGACGAGATATGGGAAGCTCCGCTGGGAAGCGAACCCACCTCCACACCGCAGATTGTGGAGATACCCACCAGCAGTAACGACCCCTTACAGCGTGCGCTGGTGGTGGTTACGCTGAAGAACGGCACGGTGCAGGCGTACCGCGCCTTCCCGCGCACCGGAGGCATCAACTCCCCCATCGCCGGGCTTTCGGACGGCTCGAACCTCGTGTGGGATCGTTCTTTGCCCAACGCCGTGCCGTTCGACGGGGACACTGTGCCCGTTTCCGCCTCTGCGGAAGGGCTTATCGTGGTTCCGGCGATGCAGACGGGCACCGGAGGTAATAACGGACGCCTGTACGTGCTGTGGGCAGCGACGGGAGATGTTATCAACTCCGGTAGTTCAGGGCAGGACTGGATACAGCCCCGCACCAGTCTCCCGCCGATTCGCGGTGGTGTGACGCTGGGCTATGTGCAGGACAGAGGACAGACGGGCGAAGGCTCCATCGCCAGCGACCTGGTGGCGTACGTCTCCACCGCCCCCAGCTCCACCACCGGCACGCTGACCAGCTCGGTGTACGCCTTCTGGTTGGGCGCAAAGGGCGAGGTGCTTAGCAACCCGAACAACGACAAGCGCACCTTCGTCACCCGTGCGCAGGGACGGCAACTGCATATCTTCCTCGCGGACACCAGCAGTCCATACACCGCTCTGAACCCGGTGGTGTGGGTGTACAACCGTCAATCGGACGGCTCGCTGACGCTGGTGGACCGCTACAACCTGCCCGATTCACGCATCACCGTGAACGCGGGCACTATCGTCTTCGCCAATCAGCCTGCGACTAACCCCGTGGTGGTGATGAACTACTTTATCGACTGGGGTAAGTCGCCCGGCACGCCCATTCGCAGCACGGTAGGTATCGCCGACATCGTTCCCAATCCCAGCAAGACCATCGTGGACCAGCCCGCGCTGGACGCCAGTGACAACGTGATTTATACCACCGACAACGGTAGTGTGTATGCCATTCTCGACCAGCCGGGCAACCGTACCACCATGCGCTGGCGCTGGCAGCTGCATGGTGGCTATCAAGACCAGATTACGCCCCAGCAGACGGTGTCCGTGCCTCCTTCGTTGCAGCTCAAACACACACTGTTCGGCACACCGCTTCCACCGGGGGCTTATATAGGGGTGAACCCGGTCGGGTTTACTGCGCCCCCCGCCGTGTTCGGCGACACCACTTACGCGGTAGCGGAGGCTCGGGTCGACTTCGGTCCTCCGGTCGGAGAGATACCCGGCACGGTGCTGATGGCGTTCAACAACAACCCGCGAGTAGACCTGCGCCTGCGCGATGAAGCCGGCAACCCCGTTGCTCTTCCGGGCAACGCCACCCTGCAGATTCGGCAGGTGGACGTGGTACGCAGCGCAAGCGGCCCCACGCAGTACACCTATGTTCAGCCCGCGCAGTACTCGGTGAACCGTGCAGGCGGGATCATCAGCATCCACAACATGATGCCCGGCTCAGGTGGAGGCGGCGCGGTATTTGCCTTCAGTCTGTCCCAGCCCACGCTGGTGGTGGTCACCGCTGGCAGCGAACCGCCGCGCCAGTACTACATCTGGCCCACCGAATACAGCAATCTGAAATGGTTCATGTTCATCCCGGCGGTGCGGGTGAAGGCGTCGCCGGTGGTGGCGGGCGATGTGGTGTACCTGTCGGCGGTGGTGGATGCGCCGGGTGTGCAGGTCGCCACGGTGATTGCGGTTTCGGCAGACCCCACCGCGACCGACCCCAGCATCCAGCAGGGCGACGATGTGCCGTTGATCACACAAGATTCGGACAAGCCGAACCATGTGCTGTGGCCCGCGCTGGGCAAGCCGGTCGATTACGGCTACGACCCGAACAACCCGGCAACGTGGGGACCATCGCTCATGAACCTGCTCAATGCCACCCTGAGCGAACTGCGCCGGGCGCAGGTGGGCACGCAGGGCATTGCGGCGGTCGCGGCATCTAATGGACTGCTGGCGGCGGTGGGCGACACGGGTATCAAAGTCTTCGAGCGACAGATGACGCTGATTGCCGATAGCCATCGGCTGCTGGAGATGGACCCGGGCGGCAAAGTAGCGTGGAGCATGGATGCCAGCAGACTGTGGGGCGCCGCGTCGGGCGGTTCTTCACCGGTGGTCAGCGTGGCTCCGACTTCCGTGGCGCGCCCCGCCCGGGTGTACCGTACCGGCGCGAATGAGATGATCGTGGTGGATACCGGCAACAACCGCATCGTGTGGGTGGACAAGTCGGGCAACGTGGTGTCGGAGTTGCGCCGCTTCGAGAACCCGCCGCGCCTCAATCTATCTGACCTGAGCAAACCGCCTGCGCCCCTCGCGCCGGGCGATCCGCACGAGCTGCGCGAGCCGCAGGACGTGAATATCTACACCGAATATGTGCCGAAACAGAGTGCAGGCGGTAATCGGCTCAACCCGTTCGAGGATGCACAGGACCTGGAGTTCTGGGTGCACTATCTGATTGCCGACACGGGCAACGGACGGCTTATCGACGTGATAGACCGCTACGCTGCGGATACAAGCACCGGCGCGGTAGGCCCGTTAATTGCGGCGCGGCAGCTGTTCTGGACAAGCGCAGAAGGTGCGGAACGGCGCAAGTATCGATATACAGGCGTCCAGCGCATCGTATCCGGCTACAGCGGCGGCGCACCGGTGTTTACGCTGGTAGCGACGGTGGCGAACTACCGCGTACGCCCTGACGGAACCGGTGAGGAGGGCGTTGGAGGCACGGTAATGGTGCGCACCATCGGCGCAGGGCTGGACATCACCGAAGCGTTCAGTGATGTGCTGTTGCCCAACGAGCCGCTGGGTTCTAACAATCGCGTGCCTATCGGCAGTCCCAACAGCGTGCAGGTCTATCCGGTGCGTTACGATAGCGCGACAGGAAGCGTCGTGTACAACATCGTGCTGGCGACGGACAAAGGTGTGTTCGACCTCGAGCGGCTCGCGCCCAACCAGTGGCGCATTAAGTGGCGGTTGACCGACGAGGTCTATCGGAGCCTGACCCACCTGCGCGACCGCATCCGGGGACCTCAGCCGGTGGATGTGTACATTAGCCGTGCCATTCCGCTGTGGGCGGTCAGCGCAGTGCGATTGCCCAACGGGCACTATCTGATAGCGAACGCCTATCGCGGTATGCTACCCGATAGCAGCCGCTTCAGCGGCGAGGTGTTCGAGATAGACCCCAGCAACTACAACCCGGGCGCCACTCACACCGAGAACGAGATAGACGGTCCGCATACCTACTTGACCGACGGGATGCGCCCGGAAGACATTGTGTGGTGGACGCCCAGAAGGGTGAAAAGCTGGGCGAACATCAATGAGGTAGTCAGCAGCGATTCGTACCGGATCGATACACCGTTCTACGCGGACAGACCGTTCTAGTGAAATGTGTAACTTGTCATGCTAAAAGTTGTCATTCTGAGCGAAGCGAAGAATCTCGGTGGTGCGATAGGCAGAGATGCTTCGCTGACGCTCAGCATGACAAAAGAGTGCCTGTCATTCTGAGCGAAGCGAAGAATCTCCGAGATGCTTCACTGCGTTCAGCATGACATAAGGACGAGATGCTTCGCTAACGCTCAGCATGACAGGGAGACGCTTCTGGAGGGCGAGGCTCCTGCCGAGCCGTTATGCGTTCAGCGCAAAAGACAACATAGGGTGCTTTAGCGAACGAACTTCCTGCGAATCTCGTCAAAAAGCACGGAAGAGTAAATAGACCACTGCCAGGTGAAGCGAGGTTGGAGCAAACATGGCAACAGCGAGAAACTGGTTATTGGCGTGGGTAATCGGGAGCGTGCTGCTGGTGCAGTGCGCACTGCAGGCGGACGATTTTCCGATGTTCCGCCGCGACCCTCAGCGCACAGGGGCAACGAACCTGAGCACGGAGGCCGGTCCGGGCAGGGCGTACCTGCGCTGGTGGTGGCCCTCTCAGCAAGATAGAGGCATCACGCTGGAGATCGACCGCGATGGGGTCAATCGTGCAGGCGATTACGCGGTGATACAGGGCGCGGTAACCACTATCCAGATTACCGACCCCAACGCGGTGACCGACGGGTTCCGCAGTTCGTACGATTACGCTACCGCAGTGAACCCCAGCAATGCAGACGACCCCACCAGCGGCGCAACGGTAGTTGTCCGCTGGCGCAACGCCACTCCCAGCGAGCTGGACCCGAACGACTCTGCCTATAACCCGCTCGTTGCCAGACCCACTCGCTATCAAATCGCCGTGTGGTTCCCCTCCAGTGGCACTCAGGGCAACCGCAATGTGCGTGAGGCAGTGTACAAGGTGCGCTACCCCACCGGAACCAGCACCTACGGGGAGATTATCCTGATTGTGAACCAGACGACCGGCGGTCAGTGGATACGTCTGGGGCGTGCGGGCAGTACCGCGTACGTTAAGAACCAGAGCGGACAGTGGGAACGCACTCAGTTGCGCTCTGACCTGATGTTCCCCTTCGACGGTCGTCGTCCGGTGGAGGTGTACGCTTACAATACGTCTACTCATACCGACGAAGAGGGCAATTTCGACGACGCCGGACGGCTGGTGGTGTTCGACGGCGTGCGCTTCATGCCGGACGTGGGAGCGTTCTACTCCTCGCCCGTGGCGGCGACGATACAGGTCGCGCCGGGGCAGTTTGTGCAGCGCGTGTTCATCGGGCGAATCGAGCGCGTTCCCGGCGAGAATGACCCCACCGCCAGCGTGGAAATCGGCGTGATGTACTGCTTCGATAACGCCGGACGTGTGGTGTGGCGATACCCGCTGAACGTTACCGGTCAGCGCGCGGTAACGGTAGATGACGCGGATGGTGCGCCCACTTTTCAGGCAGACCCCGCCTGGACGGTACCGGGCACACTGCAACCCGACCCGTTTAGCACAAGCTATGTGCAGGCTACCGTCATCGGCACTACTGACCCCACTACATGGTCGCGTGTGCGCTGGCAACCCGACTTGCAACCCTCCAATGGTGCGGAAACAGCGCGGTATACCATCTACGTCTGGTTACCGCAGAACGACGGCACGGTAAACCGCACCACGGTCGCACGCTACATCGTGCACCATGAAGAGGGCGACACGGTGGTGGAGATCGACCAGACGCAAAACACCGCGGGCGGACAGTGGTTCAGCCTGGGCACCTACCTGATGCGGCAGGGCACGACCAATTACGTGGAGCTGGTGAACTACAGCCGCGTTGCCAGCGAAGTAACCGAAGGGCGTGTGGTCATTGCCGACGCGGCGCGATTTGTGGAACAGGGAACCGGAGCCAGCGGTATCTTCTCCACGCCTGTTGTAGAGACGGTTCCCATGCGTCTGTCGGGTGGTAGCGTTGCCGACAGGCAGGTGGTCTTCTTCTCGGCGAACGACGGAAAAGTGTACGCCCTGGATGCGGTGGGTAACGGCGACGGCACAACCTTCTCTTACTGGGTGTGGCCTCAGGAGCCGTTGAATGAGCGTCCTGTGGTGGGTTCGTTTGGCTACTCCTCGCCAGTAGTGGTCAACATCGGCACCAGCGGAACCCCCGATTGGCGGCTGTACG
>BEHS01000227.1 GCA_002898895.1 bacterium HR16
CTAACTGCACGTTGCCTCCATCGTAATCCCGGCGAATGCGAACCAGCCTGCCCTCCTCGTCATACTCTAACAACCGAGTGTAGCCGGGCCCCGGAAAACTGGCTAACGTGCCGTCCGCGTTCTATACATACGTCTCGGTGGTGTTGGTGGCAGCATCCACCACCTGTATCAGCCTGCCCGCACCGTCATACGTGTACGTGCACGATGGGTCTCTACACCCGTCCCACGACTGAAATCATGGGCTATGGGGGAAACCAAATCCGCCTGCGCGGATTGAGAGGAACCTGCGAAGGCAGGTTTATTTGCTTCATAGCCCATCATTTATGAATTTTGAAAAAATAAAGCGATTTAACCTCTCCCCCGGCCCCTCTCCTACAAGGAGAGGGGAGCCTCGCGTCGAATGCCCCCTTCCCTCGTAGGGAAGGGGGACAGGGGGCTAGGTTGAATACACCTCGCCTCCAGGACCCCTCCCGAAGCTGCGGGAAAGGAGATGAGGGAATAAATACGACTATTTTTTCAAAATTCATCAATGGTGGGGGAGGTGTTCATCGTTTGCTATATTGTGAAAAGCCGTCTGGAGATTTTCAGAACACTACAGGAACCGTGCTATCGGTCACACTGTATCACAAGTTATGCGCGGTTGCCAAGCATTTTGCTCTGTTAAGTTATGGTTTTAGGATATGAGCGCCCCAACCTCTCACGGGCGTCCCGACTGGTGAAACGCCAATGCACCGTCGCCTCCTCCGCGTTGCGAGACCGAACCCACGCATCCACCTCCTGACGTAACGCTTCAAGCTCACCCACACGCCTGTCTAAGCACTGACGCGCCAACGCCGATATCTCTACCTCCACCATGTTCAACCAACTACCATGCTTGGGCGTCGGGTGCACACAAAAACGCTGCGCACACCAACGTGCCTGCGCCGGAGGCAACACCAGGTATAATGCCCCTAAAGTGTGCGTGCTCAGGTTGTCGCATACCAAGTGTATCCGACGTGCATCCGCAAAGGCTTCCTCCACCATCCACCGCAACAACCGACCCCAATCCCCCTTCGTGCGATGCTCCGTCACCACTACCTCCCGCCAGCCACGTCCGGGAGCCAACACCACAAACAGGTTGCATACACCCTTGCGCTCGTAAGTGTAATCCTGACGAGCCACCCGCCCACACGCCACCGGCTCCCCCGGTCGCACGTCGGACAGCAACTGATACGGACGCTCATCAGCACACACCACCACCTCCCCCTCAGGCAGAGGCTGCTCATACAGATCTAAGATGTCCTCCATCCGAGCCACATACTCCTCATCCAACGCCGGAATGCACCACTGCTTGTGCAGCCAAGGCTTGACCTCGTTTTTTTAAAAACTGGTGCACGGTCACATGCGAGATGCTCTCTACTACCCCCAGTTGCACCAGCCGATCGGCTAACAACCGCATAGTCCATACCCGATAACCCTCCGGGGGTGCGCTGCAAGCCAGTGCCACCAGATACGCCTCTTGATGACCATCCAACTTGGGGGGACGACGCCGGTGGGGCTGGTCATACAGCGCACGCCCCAGTCCCCCTTGCACATAGCGTCTGCGGATGTTGGCTACCGTTTGGGCGGTCAATCCCAACGTGGCGGCTATCTCCTTGTCCCATTTGCCGGCTTCGCTCATGAGCAACACCCGTGCTCGGTTGAGCACGCGGCTTTGATGTGTGCCCTTGCGCAGCATTTCGTTGAGGGTCTGACGCTGCTGTCCGCTCAGTTGCACTCGCCATTTCTTGGTTCGCATGGCTGTTCCTCCAGAAGAGAGTATGTGCAGACATGATACCATAAATCCATAACTTAACAAAGCATTTTTGCGGGGTGTGGGAAAAATTTTTTGATAAACCTCTCCCCCGTCCCCTCTCCTGCGAGGAGAGGGGAGCCGCTTGCTGAGCACCCTTTCCCTTTGCAGGGGATGGGGGACAGGTTAAACCACCATCCCTGCGCAGGTACGGTTGACGATTCTCCCCCGCTTCCTGTATAATTCCTTCACCAACCGCTATCGCCAGGTCACGGAAGGAGGAGCATCGTCGCCTTGATTATCGTACTCACACCTCAGGCAACGGATAAAGACGTTGATGAGTTGACCGATAACCTGAAGTCGCGCGGGTTTGGCGTGCATATCTCGCGCGGAGTAGAGCGCACTATCGTCGGCTGTATCGGCGTGCTGGATACCGAAAAGGCGGAACTTTCCGAGCAGCTGCAGGCGCTGCCCTACGTGGAGCGGGTAGTTATCATCTCCAAGCCGTACAAGCTGGTGGGACGCGCCTTCCGCCCGGAGGGCACCATCATCAACGTACGCGGAGTGGAAATCGGAGGCAACCGCCTGACGGTGATGGCGGGTCCCTGCACCATCGAAACAGAAGAGCAGCTGATGGAAACCGCCCGTTTCGTGAAACAGATGGGCGCACATATCCTGCGCGGTGGAGCCTATAAACCCAGCACCTCACCCTACTCGTTCCAGGGCATGGGCAAAGATGGTCTCAAACTGCTCGCCGCGGCGCGCGAGGAGACGGGACTGCCTATCATTACCGAGGTCATGGACACCCGCGATGTGGAGCTCGTTGCGCAGTACACCGACATCTTTCAGGTGGGCACGCGCAATATGACCAACTTCGCCCTGCTCAAGGAGATTGGCAATACGAACATGCCTGTCCTGCTCAAGCGCGGCTGGGCGTCGTTGATCGAGGAATGGATGCAGGCGGCGGAGTACATCGCCTCACGCGGTAACTACAACATCATCCTGTGTGAGCGAGGCATCCGCACCTTCGAGACCTACACGCGAAACACCTTCGACATCAACGCTATTCCAGTGGCGAAGGAGCTATCACACCTGCCTGTCATCGCCGACCCCTCGCACGGCACAGGCAAGGCGAGCCTTGTACCGGCGGTCGCGGCAGCGGCGATCGCCGCAGGGGCAGACGGGGTCATCGTCGAGGTGCATCCGCACCCCGAACGCGCTTTAAAAGACGGTCCACAGTCGTTGCGCTTCGAGGCGTTCGCTCAGATGATGGAGCGATTGCGTGCGCTCGCTCCGGCGGTCGGGCGCAGTATCTAAGGAGGAACAGGATGGCGAAAGCGATTTGCGACAGGCTATGCATTATCGGCGTGGGACTGATTGGTGGTTCACTCGGCATGGCGGTACGCCGGCGCGGGCTGGCAAATCGTGTCGTGGGCGTGGGGCGCAATGCGGAGCGACTACAGATTGCCCTGCAGGCAGGAGCCATCGACGATGCTACCACCTCGCTACAGGAGGGCGTCACCGGCGCGGATCTGGTTGTGGTCTGCACGCCGGTAGGGCTGATTGTTCCCACTATCAGGCTATTCCACCAGTGGCTTTCTTCGGAGTGCGTGGTGACCGATGTCGGCTCCGTCAAAAACACCATCGTACAGCAGGCAACCGATCTGCTGGGTGAGCGATTCGTGGGCGGACACCCGATGGCTGGTTCCGAGCAGACCGGAGTACATAACGCGCGCGCCGACCTGTTCGAGGGCACACCATGGGCGTTAACGCCGACGGAGACAACCTCACCGGACGCCCTGCAGAAGGTCACCGCGCTGGCACAGGGAGTAGGCGCACAGGTTATCACCGCCGACCCCAACGAGCACGACCGTGCGGTTGCGCTCACCAGCCATTTGCCCCACGCGCTCGCGCTGGCTCTGGTACACGTCGCCGAAAACACTCCGTATCCACAGCTGATTGGTGGTAGTTTCCGCGATGGCACGCGCGTCGCCGCCAGCTCGCCGGAGCTGTGGCGCGACATCTTCCTGCATAACCGCGAGCATGTGCTGTGGGCTATCGACGAGTTCATCGGCAAGCTGCAGGAGGTGCGCTCCGCCATCGCTGACGAAGATGCCGAAACCGTCCAGCGCCTCTTCACGGACGCCCGCCTCCTGCGACAGGCATTTGGACTATGAGCACACCCCGTCCAATCCAGCCCCTTCCCGCCCCGCCGGATGTCTGTGTGCATCTGCCGGGTTCCAAGAGCATCACAAACCGTGCCCTGCTACTTGCTGCGCTGTGCGCACAGCGTGTGACCGTAGCACACGCGCTCGATTCGGAAGACACTCAGGTCATGCGCGAGAGCCTGCGCCGGCTGGGTTTCCCGGTGGAACAACCGCAAAGCGATACCGTCGTGGTTCAGGGAGAGGGAGGCAGAATACCCGCGAGGGAAGCAGAACTCTGGGTGGCAAACGCGGGTACGGCAGCGCGCTTCCTGACCGCACTGGTCGCGCTGGGTGAAGGAACCTATCGCATAGACGGCACACCGCGCATGCGCCAGCGTCCCGTTCAGCCTCTGCTGGATGCGCTGAACGCGCTGGGGGCTGAAGCGGTCTCTGAGCTGGGCACAGGTTGCCCACCGGTGCTTGTGCGAGCACGCGGACTGCGCGGGGGTGAGGTATCGGTACGTGGTGACATCAGCAGTCAGTTTCTTTCCGCGCTGATGATGGTTTCCCCCTGTGCCCAGCAGACGGTGAGGATAGGGATAGAAGGCGAGCTGGTGTCTGCTCCTTTCGTGCGCATGACGCTGAGCATGATGCAGCAGTTCGGTGTGGAAGCGAGATGGGATGAGCAGCACGCCCACATCACCGTTCCCGCCCCCCAGCGCTACGCACTGGCAGGAGAGGCGGTGTACCACGTGGAACCCGATGCCACCGCCGCCTCCTACTTCTTCGCCGCCGCCGCGATAACCGGCGGGCGCGTGTGCGTGCGCGGGTTGAACCGGGGTTCTCTACAAGGCGACATTCGCTTCGTGGACATCCTGGAGCAGATGGGCTGTGCGGTACGCTGGCTTCCCGATGCGGTAGAGGTGCAGGGCACAGACGTCCTGCACGGCGTGGACGTGAACATGTCGGACATTTCGGACACCTTCATAACGCTGGCGGTGGTTGCTCCCTTCGCCGATAGCCCCACACGCATTCGCGGGGTAGAGCACGCCCGCTACCAGGAGAGCAATCGTGTGAGCGCGGTTGCCACCGAACTGCGCAGACTTGGCGTGGATGTGGAAGAACATATCGATGGGCTAACCGTCTACCCTGGCGCGCCGCGAGAAGGCATCGTGCAGACCTACAACGACCATCGCATCGCTATGGCGTTCGCGCTCATCGGGTTGCGCGTGCCGGGTATTGCTATCGCCGACCCGGAGTGTGTACAAAAAACCTTTCCGAACTTCTTCGAGAAGCTGCGCGAACTGGAGGGAGGCGCAAAGTGAAGCAACTGGTTATCGCTATTGACGGTCCCGCCGGCGCAGGCAAAAGCAGTGTGGCGAAGCGGGTAGCTGAAGCGCTGGGTTATCGGTATCTGGACACCGGCGCGCTGTATCGTGCGCTGGCGTGGAAGGCTTTGCAAAGAGGCTTGCGTCCGCAGGACACCCGATATATCATAGAAATGACGCGAGAAACGAAAGTGGACCTGTTGCAACAGAACGGCGAACAGCGCGTGCTGGTGGACGGTCAGGATGTCACGGAAGCCATCCGCACGCCGGAGGTCGGAAACCTCGCCTCGCCGATTTCCGCCATCCCCGAGGTGCGCGAGATACTGCTGGACTGGCAGCGCGAGTTCGGCAAACATGGCGGAACGGTAGCGGAGGGGCGCGATACGGGCACGGTGGTCTTCCCCAACGCCGAGGTGAAGATATTCCTGACCGCCTCGCTGGACGAACGCGCTCGCCGTCGCCACAAGGAGATGCTGGAGCGAGGTATCAGCATCTCTTTCGAGCAGGTGAAGCTGGACATGGAAGCTCGAGACCAGCGCGATAGCACGCGCCATGTTGCTCCTCTGCGCCCGGCACCTGACGCAGTGGTCATCGATACCGACAACATGAGCCTCGAGCAGGTGGTGGAGGAGGTATTGAAACTATGCCGTGCCCGGTTCACGAACGAAGCCCCGCCCTCTACGTAGTGTCGCGATGGGTGTTGTATCCTGTTTTCAGCATCCTGTTTCGGATGAAGGTGGAAGGGCGGGAGAATATCCCGGAAGGCGCAGCCATCCTTGCCCCGAATCACACCAGCTACTTGGACCCTCCGGTAGTCGCATACGCCGCCTGTCCGCGCCGATGCTGCTTTATGGGCAAAGCACCTCTGTTCAAGATACCTGT
>BEHS01000228.1 GCA_002898895.1 bacterium HR16
CTTGCTGGTGCGGATGACGAACTGGTTGTTCTGGATTTTGCGCACGACCCTTGCCTGCACAAACTCCTCACCTGCACCATCAATTACTGTGAGTTGATAGCGGAAGTCTCGGTTGATGGATTCGAAGTAGTCGGGCAGGTGCACCACCGCATAGCCTCGTGCATCGGTGACCACATTTCCGCTGTAGGCGTTGTAGGGTTCGGGACCTTCGGTGCAGAAGTGGTTCAGGTAGTGGGTTTCCGGGCTGAGCGGGTGATCCATCTGGAACGACTTGGTGCCGGTGCCGGCAAGCCCGTTCTCAAAATAGACGCCGTAACCCAGACCTCCAGCGGGTTTCGAGCCCCGAATCCCAAAGCCATTGGCGTTGTCACTGCGCCCTTCTACACCGACACCGGGGTAGGCGATGGTGCTAGTGGCTTGACCATACACGCCATGAGCGGGAGAAGTGCCATACACACCATAACCCGAAGGGCTGTACGCGCTCCCGTACGCGCCGTAGGTGCTGCCGCTGGTGGAGGTGGCTAATCCTTTCACGCCTGTATAGGGAGCTTCGCCATACACGCCTGTGCCACCATTAGTGCTGTTGGCAAGCCCGTACACCCCGTAGGTGGTGCCGGTCGAGGCGGTGGCAGCGCCATACACGCCTCTGCCGGAGGTGCTGCTGCTCTCCCCCTCCACGCCGGAGTTAACGCCGCCGGTGTCGTAGGCTTCGCCCCTTACGCCTCTATAGGGAGATCTGCCAAGCACGCCTGTGCCAGAGCTGCTGACGCTCTGGAAATACCCACCGTAATTGCTGGCGTTAGCGGCGCTGGCTAAGCCATACACGCCATATCCAGCGGGGCCGGTGCTTTCAAAATACCCCCCGTAGCTGTTGCTGGTGGTGGAGGTAGCTTTACCATGCACGCCTATGAAAGGAGCATAGCCAAACACGCCCCTACTGCCGCCTTCAAAGTACCCGCCGTAGGTGGCGCCGCTGGCGGCAGTATTCTTTCCATATATGGCACGGTCGCCAGCGTTCGTCTCCACATGCAGGGGATACAAGGGGTTGCTCGTGCCGATGCCCACATTGCCGTTAGAGTGCACTCGCATGACCTCCGTACCGGCACTGTCGACAAACGCCACGATGTCGTCTCCGCTGTTATCCACATCGGGATGCAAAGTAATGGCACCCCAACTCTGAATTTGGCCGCTATCGACGCGTAGATCGCCGTTGCGGATGTGCAGTCGGGCAGTTGGAGCAGTCAGCCCGATGCCCACATTGCCGCTGCCGTCGATCACCATCCGCGTGGTATTGCCGTTCGTGCGAAACTGGAAGCCGTTGAGGGTGGCAGTACTGTTGTAGATGATGCCTCCTGCCACATTGTTGGATGGCTGCCCGAAAAGGATACCTCGTTCCTTCGCATCAGGCGTCAGAATGCTCAGGTAAGCGCGGTCATTGTGCTCGATGGTCAGCACTGAGTTGGCGTCGGCGGTCATCGTCCCGGCGGATCCGGCAATCACATGCAGGCGAGATTCGGGGTTACCACCGATACCCACATCATCGGAGAAAAAGCCGCGTCCCACAAAGTAGCCGCCATAGCCCGAGGTGCTTTCGCTTCGCCCATACACACCGTAGGTGGTGCCGCTGGTGGCGGATGCCACGCCAGCGACGCCATAGCCCGAGGTGCTGTCGCTTCGTCCATACACACCGTAGTTGGCGCCGCTGGTGGCGTATGCCCAGCCATAGACGCCCCTGCCGTAGGGGCTGGCGTTTTGTCCGTACACGCCGTAGGTGGTGCCGCTGGTGGCGGTGGCTTTGCCAAACACACCCGTGCCATCGGAGCTGCGACTTTCAAACCACCCGCCGTAGGAGAAGCCAGTAGTGGCGGTGTGATACCCAAAGATAGCACGGTCGCCCGTACTCGTTTCCACATGCAGGGCATGCCCCGGGGCTGTCGTGCCGATGCCCACATTGCCCACGCTATAGAAGATGTCGCTCCCGGACGCCTGCCACAGGTCACTGCCAGACAGGTCTACCGAAGGAGACCACGCGCTGCCATCCCACTTCAGCACCTGACCGGCGGAAGGCGCCGTGTTCGCCACCGCGCGACCCTGCAGCTTCGCCACCGTCGGGTTCGGATAACTCCCGCTCAGGTCGCCACCAGCATCCCCGCCCGGCGGAAAACTGCTGGGCGCACCCGTCACCTTGCTCCACGAGACGCTCGCTATCTTCGCATCCGTCACCTGACCGTCCCCAATCTTCGCCGTCGTCACCGCACCGTCGGCGATTTTGGTCGTGGTCACCGATCCGTCCGCCAGCATCGCCGACACCACACCACCGCTGGCAATGGAGAATGTGTTGCCCACCAGCTGTAAACCCGCCCCGGCGGTATAGGTGGTGTCGTTGTCCACACCGTCCGCAAAGCCCGCAGGCATACCCACAATGCCCGACCAGGGCACACTCAACGCGCCGAAAGCCAGCTGACTATACGGAACACGGTTCACCTTCACGCGAGGAGAAAGGGTAGTATACGCCCCGCTTTCCGATGGGCGCACCGCTATCTGCAGATACCGCTCGTTGCCGTCCCACACAGACCCGAAGTCCAGCTCGGTGCTGAACAGTCCGTTGCTGACGCTCACGCCGATGCGCGTGATGGTGGAACCCACCTGCGAACCACCCGAAGAGGCTGTCCACAGTGAGAACTGGAAGTCGTAGTTGCCGTTGGCAGGGATGCCAGAGGTTTTGAGCATTCCCTGATAGGTAAAAGGTTGTTGCGCGAGGATGCTCCCCATGCAGCATAGAAGCAAGAAGAGCATCCCCACCGTGCGTGTAGCACGCATGGGAAATCCCTCCTTTTAATGAAAAGATGTCACCAACAGGCAGGATAAATCTGAGGGGTGGTCAGGAAGGTGGTGCTGTAACAGGTATCCATCCCGGGATCTACCATGTCTGGTTGGCTTGTACCATAAATATTAGCATGGATACATATTTTTTGTCAAGCCTCCACTATGCTACTTGGCCACACGTGATTATTCGGATATAAGCGGAACGGTTCCGCCAACCCTGTCATCAGGATAGACTGGCTTCCCTGTCATTCTGAGCGCAAGCGAAGAATCTCGTTGTATCGTTACTCTGGGATGCTTCGCTGGCGCTCAGCATGACAGCAAATAAGTGTCATTCTGAGCAAAGCGAAGAATCTCGTTTTGCCAACACGCTGAGATGCTTCGCTGGCGCTCAGCATGACAAGACGGCTCGGCAGGAGCCTCGCCCTCCACGCAATTGGATTGGAGGGTCGTTCTCCGTCGCGACCACAAACCGAACGGCTCGGCAGGAGCCTCGCCCTCCACAAAGAATGAGATTTGGTGTACCGTTATAGGTTCCTTGCCAAGAGGTTGAGGAGGTACACGTTAAATTGAGAGCAGTGGTATCCTGGTGCTTAATCGGATGCGTGTTGGGCGTGTATACCGTCGTACATGCACAGGGGGAATCTGCGCTTAACGCTGGCTATGCGCCACCGCATGTTATCCAGGCATTTCGTCTGCGGTTTCAACAGAGAGATAACAGCTGGGGTTGTCCAGACCGCCGGAAAATGTCCGCCATCTTGAGAGATGTGGACACCGCCCTGAAACAGTACCCCAAAGACCCCCGGGTGAACTGGTGGCATGCGATGGCTCTGCGAGAGCTCGGGCGATATAAGGAAGCTGCAAAAGAGTTTGAGAGGATATGGCAATCTGACAATCCGATGCGTAGCGCAGCCTTCGCCTTTTTCGTCGCAAGCCTGTGGCAAGACGGACAGCACCGCAGGGCGTGGCAATACCTGAAGCCATTCTGGGCTGATCTGATTTGGCAAAGGGTAGAGCCTGCTGTGACGACAGCTGCTCTGGCAGTTGTCACCTTTTTGGTGTTTTGGAAGCGCCCCGAAGCCAAAAGACTGCTACTTGTTATACTCGTGTTGGCATGGGTTCTTTTTGTGACGGAGGTCGTCCAGTGTTTGTTAGCGTGGGGTGTCCAGGGCTACCCGTTCATGTCTCCAGATTATCCTCCAGGCGGATGGGTAGCACTTGGCACAGGATGTGTGGTTTGGCTATTGTTGTGGCTGGTAACCCGGCTTCTGGGTGCTGCGCCGCGCACGTCCGAGGGAATGTCGCCCATCGTGTCGGTGGCGTTCTCTCTGCTCTTGATGGGTGCACTGGTGTATGCGGTGCTGCGGGCTGGTTGGGCAGACCTCCGACCGGACAAAGTGCCCCTCATCGCGGAAAGCACGACCATACCATTTATGCTGTACGGGGTACTGAACGCTACCTTTGGAGCAATGGCAAAAGGCAGGTTCATGGTGCTCACACTCTACGCAACCTTGCGTGAATCTTTTGGAGGGCGCTGGGGCAGCACAGGGATTGCGCTGGCATGGATGTGGTACACCGTTCTCATGGTTTTCGGACACGGAATCCCTGCGTCTTACGGCGAGTTGCGAGGGATGGTGCTGTTTGCAGGTTGGGGTATCGCCGCAGCCCTGCTGTGGGAGGGATGTCCTTCGCGCTGGTGTGCTTATCTGCCCTACACTTTTTCCTCTCTATTAAGAACGGTTATCGCCGCGTTCAGGTCGTTGGGAGGGGTCATCCCCTAAAAGCGAAACCTTAAGCAATTCTTCACCGCTTGCAGGAGCTGGCTCTTTTGTGCCACAATAAGATACGCGGCGAGCGTTGCACAGCGCCCGCCGCGATAGTATGTGTACGGAAGACCATTCTTTCTCCGTGCACCAACCCAGGCGTCGGCGCACATCTGACGCTGGACAGAACTTGAGGAGGAACACATCGTGAGGGCTGAGGTACCTGTAAAAAAGGCGCTGCCAGACTCTTTGACCCCGCAACGTCTGGTGGAGCTGTACCGCACTATGCTGCTGATTCGTCACTTCGAAGAGCAATGCGCCCCCGCCTACCGACAGGGCAAAATGGGCGGATATATGCATGTGTATATCGGGCAGGAAGCAGTTGCTACCGGATTTATCGCCCACCTCCGCGACGATGACTATATGCTCTGTTCCTATCGTGACCACGGTCACGCCATCGCGCGCGGCACCGACCCCCGCCGAATCATGGCAGAGCTGTTCGGACGCTACACGGGTGTGGCGAAGGGCAAAGGAGGTTCCATGCACCTGGTAGACGTGGAGCGAGGCTTTCTGGGCGGATACGGTATCGTGGGGGGGATGGTTCCGCTGGCGGTCGGCGTGGGCTACGGAATCCGCTATCGCGGCACCGACCAGGTGTGCCTGTGCTTTTTCGGCGACGGCGCGATGAACATCGGTCCCGTGCACGAGGCGTTGAATATGGCGGCGATATACAAGGTACCGGTTGTTTTTATCTGCGAGAACAACCGCTATGCGATGGCAACGCCGGTAGAGTTCGCCTCTGCCGTGCCGAGCCTCGCCGAGCGGGCGAAGCAATACGGAATGCCCACCAAGCAGATTGGCGGCATGGACCTGCTGGAGGTATATCGCGAAGCAGAGCAGATTATTCGCCATGTGCGTACCACGCCCGAACCCTTCTTTGTGGAAGTGTTGACCTATCGTTTCGAAGGACACGGCATCGCCGATAACCCCACCAATCAGGCTCTCTACCGCACCAAAGAGGAGGTAGAGTACTGGCGACAGCGCGACCCCATCGTGAACACCGCACGCTTCCTGCTGGAGAACGGCTTTGCTACCGAAAACGAACTGCTGGAGTGGGACGCCTATGCAAAACAGCAGGCTCTGGAAGCGGTCGCCTACGCCGATGCCAGCCCCGAACCCCCGCTGGAGGAGCTCTATCGGGACGTGTATACCGATATGGAGGTGCAGGAGTGGCGGTAATCACCTATCGTGAGGCACTGCGACAGGCGTTAACCGAGGAGATGGAGCGCGATCCGGGGGTGTTCATCCTGGGCGAGGAAGTCGGGCGGTATCAGGGTACGTTCCGCGTGACCGAGGGACTGCTACAGCGGTTCGGCGAGATGCGTGTGGTGGACACGCCTATCTCCGAGTCGGGCATTGCGGGCATGGCAATCGGCGCGGCGATGATCGGCTTGCGTCCGGTGGCGGAGTTCATGACCTTCAGCTTCGCGCTGATTGCCGCAGACCAGCTGGTGAACCATGCGGCGAAGATACTGTAC
>BEHS01000229.1 GCA_002898895.1 bacterium HR16
TACACCGCCGCCGTAGTAGTTCGCGTTGTTACCGTAGATCATGCTGTATAGCACAACCGGCGAGGAGTTGTAGGCATAGATACCTCCGCCGGAGTTTTTGGCGGTGTTGGACCTTAGCGCACAGCGTATCAGCGTCGCAAAACCGTTGTCGGTTATATAGAAACCACCTCCGTTGTTTTCGGCCGCGTTTGCTGTGATGGTACAATCTTGCACCAGCAGAGTGGCTCCTGTTTTAACGACGATACCTGCGCCATCACGCACGGAACGATTGGTATCGACAGTGCACTGCGTGAGCTCGACCATAGCAAACTGTTGGCAATACATTCCTGCACCACTGTTCATAGAGCGATTGTGGGTCAGCGCACAGTGCTGCAGGAACGCATGTCCCGAATGGCTTACCAAAACTCCCCCGCCGTCGCGCCAAGCAAAGTTGTCCGAAAAGGTGCATCCTTTCAGCTCTGCGTAGCTGTCATGAGAGGCAAAGATACCGGCTCCATCTTGGGTGGCTGTGTTGTGCGAGAAGGTGGAGTCAGTGAACGAGACGGTGATGCCTCCTGCACAACGAACTCCGCCCCCATCAGGAGCGCGGTTATAGGCGATAACACACCGCCGGAACTGGGGATTTGCGTTCTTTATAGCTATGACGCCTCCTCCTAACTCGGAGGCTGTGTTATTAACGATAAAACTGTCCTCTACTTCCAGACCGGGCCATTGCGTGGAGATACCACCTCCTAAATCAGCGGTATTGCTCTCGATGATAGACTGCAGGACATAGCACGGTCCTCCCCAATGGGATATTGCGCCGCCATAGATGCCTGCTTGGTTCTCCCGAAACCTGCAATTCTGCAAAATGATCGGTTCTCTCGACCATGCTAGTAAAGCACCTCCCTCGGCTACAGCGTGGTTTCCAACAAAGTCGCAATTTATAGCGGTGAGTGGACCTATAGAGGTTTTGATTGCGCCACCTTCCGCTGCTGTGTTGTATTCGAGAAGGCAATCCACCAGAGTAGCATCCGTATCGAGAGCTCCGCCCCCCATGCCTCCACGATTGTTACTTATCACGGTTTTCTCAATATATAACCGCCTAAAAAATCCTCCCACAGCTCCGCCCGCGTGACGTGCCTCGCACTCGGTAATGCGACAATTTTTCAAGTACACCTCCCCGCCTTGACCGTACACGCCTCCTCCATAATCGCCAGAAACACCTCTGCGTATCGTCAGACCGTCCAGTACCACAGGTTCTGCTCCGCCTCCTAAAACACTGATCACCTTTCCAGCCTGCATCCCGTCCAGCACGGTCTCGTAAGGGTCGGGTTGAGGGCGAGGGAAGGGCGGGCGTTCATCCAGTGAGCTCTCTGTGCCCGTGAAGCCACCGTACAGCTTCAAACCGCCTTTCATCACGATATTCTCGTAGTACACACCGGCGGCTACCCAGACTTCATCTCCGGCGGAGGCGGCACTGACGGCGGCATTCACCGTGCGCTTCGCCTCTGCCCAGCTGAATCCGCTATTGGCGTCATCGCCGGTCGGGGTCACATACAGGATTCGGGCAAGCACCGGCGAGGCGAGGAGTAGCACACAAGCGAGAACAGCCAGAGTATAGACGAGGCGCATCATCTTCCTCTCTCCTTTCGAACGTGATTATCGCTATACAAATCTTAACGCTCTCTCCCGATACTGTCAACAGGAGATAGCCCCCCTCAGGTTGTATTACTGCTGTGAGACGTGGGAAAGGAGGGGCGGCGGTGGCAGAGGTTGTCTGCCTTGGTGAGGCGTTAATTGACATGGTTGCCCAGCAGAAGGGCGTCACGATAGCGGAGGCGAAGGGCTTTTCCCCCGCTCCGGGCGGCGCACCGGCAAACGTGGCGGTGGGCGTGGCGAAGCTGGGCGTGTGCAGTGCCTTTCTGGGCAAGGTAGGAGCAGACCCGTTTGGCTATCTGTTGCGCGACACCCTGCACCAGCATGGCGTAGACGTGGGCGGAATGCGCTTTGATGAGAGCGCACGCACCGCGCTGGCGTTCGTCTCGTTGACTAAGGAAGGCGTACCCGACTTCATCTTTTACCGCAATCCCAGTGCGGACATGCTCTACGAGCCGGGTGATGTGGACACGCACCGCTTGCGTCGGGCGAAGATTTTTCACTTCGGCTCTATCTCTCTGCTGGACGAGCCGGTGCGCAGTGCGACGCTGTTCGCTCTGCAAATAGCGCGCGAGAGCGGGGCGCTGATTTCGTACGACCCCAATATGCGTCCTGCCCTGTGGCGCAGTGAGGAAGAGGGCAAGCAACAGATGGAAGCGGGTATGCGCTATGCGGACGTGGTGAAGATGAACGAGACCGAACTGAAATTCCTCACAGGCGTTAGCATGCCTGAAGTGGGCATCACACACCTGTTCACCCGCTTTCCGCAGCTGGTGCTGGTTGCGGTAACGCTGGGAGAAAAGGGTTGTTACTATGCAACGCCTGTTCGCAGCGGCGCGGTTGCAGGGATACCGGTGGAGGTGGTGGAGACCGTCGGCTGCGGAGATGCATTTGTGGCGGCGATGCTGGTGCAGCTGCGCAAGCGGGCGAGGGGGCGCGACGCGGTGCGCAACCTGAGTGACCTCGACCTGCAGCGCACCTTCCTCTACGCCAACGCTGCGGGAGCCATTACCGCTACTCGCCCGGGGGCTATTCCCGCCCTGCCCACGGATGCGGAAGTGGCAGAGATGTTGCAGAAGTTTTGAAACCTTGTCGCCCTCACCCCAACCCCCTCTTCCATCGCTGTGGGAAATGGGGTGAAGGAGCGAGTCTGAGGAGGTCCGGCATGAAGCGTATCGGTGTTCTCACCAGCGGGGGCGATGCTGCGGGCATGAACCCCGCCTTGCGCGCGGTGGTGCGCACAGCGATAGTGAACGGGCTGGAAGTGATGGGTATCGAGCGCGGGTATGAGGGACTGCTGAACGGGTGGTTGAAGCCGATGTCCCTCTCGTCGGTAGGAGGTATCATCGACCGCGGAGGCACCATCCTGCGCACCGCCCGCAGTGAGCGGTTCAAAACGGAAGAAGGTCTACAGCAAGCGGCGCGCGTGTTGCACGAAAACGGCATCGAGGGACTGGTGGTCATCGGCGGTGACGGCTCCTTCCGCGGCGCGGTGAAGCTGGAGGAGGTTTCAGGGATTGCGGTCGTAGGCGTCCCCGCCACCATCGACAACGACATCGGAGGCACGGAGTACACGCTGGGCTATGATACCGCCCTGCAGGTGGCGATGGACGCTATCGACAAAATCCGCGACACGGCGGACAGCTTCGAGCGCATCTTCGTGATTGAGGTAATGGGACGCTCGCGAGGCTTCATCGCGGCGGCGGTGGGGCTTGCAGGTGGCGCGGAAGCCATTCTGGTGCCCGAGATACCCTTTGATCCGGTGCAGATTTGTGAGAGGTTGAGGCAGGGCATGGCTCGCGGCAAGCGCTCGGCTATCATCGTCACTGCGGAGGGCGCGGCGAAGGCGCAGGAGGTAGCGACTTTTGTGGAGATGTACCTGCGCGAGGAGGTGCGCGCTACCGTACTGGGCTACACGCAGCGCGGAGGTTCCCCGACGGCGACCGACCGTATCTACGGCGCGCGCTTCGGCGCGCTGGCGGTGGAACTGCTACTGCAAGGGCAGAGCGGTATGATGACCGCCGTGCAAGGAGGGCAAGTGGTGGCTGTGCCGTTAAAGGCATCGTGGGAGCAACCGCGCGTGCTGGACGAGAGCCTGCTGAAACTGAACGAGGTGCTGGCGTCATGATACTCACCGTCACCTTGAACCCCTCCGTGGACCGTCTCATCTACGTCAAGCAGCTGGTTCCTCACGACACCAACCGCATTCTGCGCATCGAGGAGGACGCAGGCGGTAAGGGCGTGAACGTGGCGCGGGTGCTGAAACGGTTGGGAGTGCCGGCGGTTGCTACAGGCTTCCTGGGCGGCAGAGCGGGACGTTATGTGCAGCACGAGCTGAGCGAGATAGACGGGGTGGAGTGCCGGTTCGTGTGGGTGGATGGTGATACGCGCACCAACCTTGCGGTTCAGGAAGAGGACGGTTCGCCGCCAACCGCACTCAATGAGCGCGGACCGCAGATTTCTCCGAAGGAACTCGATACCCTGCTCCATCTGGTGGGGGCTCTGTCGCAGGAGGCGCGGTTTGTCGTGCTGGGAGGCAGTTTACCGCCTGGCGTGCCGACCGATATCTACGCCACGCTGGGTGAGATCTCTTCTCGTCATGGGGCGAAAGTGGTACTGGACGCCGATGGCGAGCCGCTGGTGCATGGGTTGAGGGCTTCACCCTACCTTATCAAGCCCAATGAAAATGAGACCGAACGCCTGCTGGGCAGAGCGATAGACACCCTCGAGGACGCGGCGGTAGCGGCTCAGGAGCTGCACCGCGGGGGAGTGCCTGTCGTGATTGTCTCCATTGGGGAGAAGGGAGCGGCGATCGCCTGTGCGGACGGGTGCTGGGTGGCGATTCCGCCAAGGGTGCGCGCGGTTAGCACCATTGGCTCTGGTGATTCGATGATTGCTGGCGCTCTTAGCGTGCTGGTTCGCAGCGGCACGATAGAGGAGGCGATTCGCTGGGGCACCGCCGCAGGAGCCGCTACCGCGATGACCGACGGCTCGGACATCGGTACGGCAGAGCAGATACGTACACTGCTCCCGCAGGTGGAGGTGAGGCGGTGGTAGGCGACGGAGGCAGGTGTCTGCGCAAACTAAACAGCGCTATCACAGCCTGCGAGAAGTGCCCTCGCCTGGCTGAGTATATCCGGCAGGTCGCTCAAACCAGGCGTCGCGCTTATCGCGATTGGGAATACTGGGGCAAGCCTGTGCCCAACTTCGGCGACCCCGATGCGAAGATTGTGATAGTCGGGCTGGCTCCTGCCGCGCACGGTGGAAACCGCACAGGGCGCATCTTCACCGGCGATGAAAGCGGAAACTGGCTTTTCCGCGCGCTGTATGAAGTGGGGCTTACCAACCAGCCGGAAAGTGTGCACCGGGATGACGGGTTGGAAGTGCGCAACGCGCTGATTACCGCCGTTTGCCACTGCGCTCCTCCTGCCAACAAACCCACACGCGAGGAGTTGCAGAACTGCCAGCACTGGATGAAAGCCACTCTGCGATGCGTGGATGAGTGGAAGGTTATCGTCGCGCTGGGAAGGATTGCCTTCGAGTGGACGTTACGCGCGCTGAAGGAGATTGGGGTGGAGCATTCTGTGAAAGGGTCGGCGTTTGCTCACGGCGCAGAGTTCGCCCTGAACGATGGGCGCTGGATACTGTGCAGTTACCATCCCAGCCAGCAAAATACCTTCACCGGCAAGCTAACGCGCGAGATGCTTCGTGCCGTGTTCGAACGCGCGGTGCAGCTGGGCAGGTAGTAGTTCGTCGAGCGTTCATCTGGTTTCCCGCTTGCCAATCCAATCTCCCTTGACAATGCCATCGCAATATGCAACACTGAAGGCAGGAGGTATGACGCCGTGTTCGATACCTCTTTGTGGAGGCAGATAATGGAGGAGCGCGCGGCCCGGCGTGAGAGGGAGCGCAATATCGTCCTGTCGCGAGTGGTAGATGCCCTCCGGCAATACTTCGCCGGTAAACGGGTAAAAGCGGTATATCTGACTGGTTCCCTTCTGCGTGAGGGCAGATTCCATCCCTTCTCCGATATCGACGTAGCAGTAGAGGGCTTGGAGGAGGACTACCTGCGCACGCTGACGGAGCTGGAGGGGGTCGTGCAAAGACAGGTAGACCTGATTGAGCTGGAGAAGTGCTCGTTCCGACAACAGATTCTGGAAAGGGGGCTGCGCATTCTGTGACCAGAGAGGCAATTGCCCTGTTGTTGGGCTACCTACCGCCACACGAACTCTCCGCTCTGCACACCCCAGTCCGCGCCGAAAAAGCCCGCTGCCAGCACGCCTTCTATCCCCTTCGTCAGCATGTCGGTAGAAAGCACCAGACAATCGGGTACTCCTGCGCCGGCGGTGAAGTAGGGCAGTCGGTCGGT
>BEHS01000230.1 GCA_002898895.1 bacterium HR16
TTTCCTCTCCCGCATACAACCGAACGAGCGGTGAGGGCCCCACCATCTTCGTAGGCGGTCTGGACGGACGGCTGTATGCGCTCAACGCCGAAGGCTCCGGCGGTACCACCACCGAACGCTGGATTTACCCGGGCAAGTACGAACCCGCCTCCGGCGACGACCCCGCTCTGCCCGAAGAGCTGCCTCTGGACCCCATCTCCACCACGCCAGCGGTGTTTGACGGCAAGGTGTATTTCGCCTCGTCGGACGGGCGCGTGTACTGCGTGAGAGAAAGGGGCACCGGACGCCGACGCACCGAGCGGGTATGGGTGTGGCCCTACGCCCAGCGACCACCGGTGAGCACCGCCGGCGACGAAGACCCTGTGGAACCGTTCCTGTACTCCTCGCCGGCGGTAGCGGCGCAGGTGAGCACCGTTACCGGCGTGCGTGACGTGGTGTTTATCGGCGACAGGGGGGGTACCGTCTACGCGCTGGACGCGCAGGGCACGGGCAACGGCAGAACCGAGCTGGTATGGCAGGATGTGCGGGACCCGCTGAACCCGGTGCCATCCGGCAGTGGTTCGCTGGGCGCGTCGGTGTACTCGTCCATTACCTTCACCCAGATTATCCCGAGCCGTTCGGCGACGGGCACGCCCCCGGTGCCTGCGGTGGTGTTCGGTTTAATGGACGGCAAGGTGCTCGCGCTGAACGCTTTCAACGGCGGTCCGGGCACCTTCCGGCAGGTGCTGGACAATAATAATAACCTCATCAACGTACGCGGCGACGTGATATGGGGCTGGCAGACGCTGGGCGAGCAGGTGTTTGCCTCGCCCGCTGTGGCGAACAACTGGATGTACATCGCTGGCGATGACGGCATTGTTTACGCATTCTCGCCCACGGGCGGCTACCTGACGCCGGGCGAACCGCCAGGCGCGGAACTGGTGGACACTGCGCTCAGCCCCAACCTGGCGAACCTGCAGGTAGAGGTGTTTACCGCCGAGGAGTACGCCGACATTGTTCAGCGGCGTACCCGCACGCCCGAAGAGGTGGTGTCTGGCGGTGGACATACGCGCAAAATCGGCTACGAGTGGGGCGATACGGTGTACGTTATCGCCTACGGAATGCAGGGGCTGGTACCGCCTGCGCGTTCGGTGACGCTTACCCTGCGCAGCCGCGCCGCTACGGTCAACCGTACTGTAGGCGTTGTGCCCTACGGCACGGATGTGGGTGTAAACCAGAAGTGGATGGCGTACCACGCTTTCCGTATCACCCCCACGCAGGACGGCGACGCCTGGACGCCGGGGGCACGCTACACCGCTGCGGTGCGGGTGACCTCTACAACCACCAGCGGAGGCGGCCAGCAAACCGCTACCATGACACTGGAGCGTACCCCAGAGCCGTACTTCGAGTTCACCATCGCCCATCCGCTGGCTCTACGTCTTTTGAATCCAGATGGCACGGTGAACCCGAGCCTGGAGGTAGGCTGGATCGGGCAAACGGTGGTAGGCGGTTCGGTGCCGCAGGAGCTGAGCATGAACGGCAACGCGGGCAAGTTCCTGCAGCTGGAGCTGGGGTTGGTACCGCATGGCGCCAGCAGTGCACGCCTGATCCAGATTGCCGACCGTTCAAAGGTTGCTTTGCTGGGCGGTGACCCGTTGCGGGTGAAGGTACAGCGAGCGAACGTCGCCTGGCACAACAATGACGACGGCTCACTGGCGGTGATTAACCCACTGCCATGGGATGAACTGCCTGTGAACGTCCCGAACACCAGCGTGGATTATCCCGACATTCCCGAACGCGCGGTGAAGGTGGCGGCAGGTGGTGTGGACCTGTACGCCTCTTCGCGTGGTGGCGCACTGGCTGCTCCCACCGACCCGGTGGGCGTGGCTCCCGACTGGACAAGCTGGACGCTGGTTCCCACTGTCGGCGAGACCAGCGTACAGGTGCCGCAGTTCCAGCCGGCGAACCTTGTGGGATTTGACGGCATCAATCCGTTCACCGCAAGGGGCTATGCCACCCGCGTCCGACGACCGATTCGCATCTACGTGGATGTGAACAACAACGGTCAGCTCGACCTGCCTGGCGGTCCGGGGCTGCGCCAAACGCCTCCCGCTACCCGTGAGGAGCCGTACCGTGAGTTCCGCGTCACGCTGGGCGTGCCGCCTGACATGCGTCTGCGGGTAGAGGAGGAAACCGTGGACATCGGCGCGGTGCCGCATGGCTTCGGCGTCCATCCCGACCCGTCCACACACGCCTTCCGTCCACCGATATCGGACAGCGACCCCACGTACCTGAATGACCCGTGGTACCAGGCGCTGAAGCCCTTCTGGAAGCCGTTCACCGTGCGCAGCCTCAGCAACGTCAACCTGTTGAACGTGCGCGCTGTGGGGTCGGTCGATTATCTGGACTCGGGCGGCAACCCGTTGTTCCAGAACCCGTTGCCCGTCACCCTGATGAGCGACCAGGTGAACCCGTACTACTGGGAGGTCAGTCCCATCGGCGACCCGACCTTCACCTTCCACAAGCCTGCGCTGACCGCAGGTTGGGTGCGCCGACCGGACGGCAGCGTGGTGCAGCAAAACGTGTTCACCTCGCTGGACCTGATTTACGACCCGATGTGGCTGACGTTCCGCCCGCCGCAATATCAGGGCTTCCCGGGGATGCACACGTTGCATAAACCACGCCCCGATAGCAGTCCGACGGTGCTTTCTATACCCGACAAGCCCTATCCGGGCGCAGCCGGCGGTGCGTTCGATAACGTAACAACCACCAAACCGCTGGTCAGTGTGCAGGTTCCGCTGGGCACGCCGGCAGGCACTTACAGCAACTACATCCGCATCTTCGAGGCGGCGTCGTGGAGTCCGTATGTGCTGGGTATTCGGGCAAACAACGAACCCGCGCAACCCGTCAGCGAACCCACCATGCGCGTGAAGGTGACGGTCACCGAATCGCGCCTGACCAACAGTGCGTCGCGCGGCTCCTTGCCACAAGTAGATACCGTGTGGCAGGGTATTCCGCCGCAACCCGGACAGCCCGGCTACCTGGCGGCGAACGTGCAGCCCACTGCGCTGATGCTGCCGGATGGAATGCTCCTGGCATGGAGCAGCAACTGGAGCCGAAATCGCGTGACCGAAGACGGAAGCGACAGCTATCGCGAGACGCAGCCCTCCGGCAGTAACGCCTGGTTCCTGCATCTTGCGGTGTTGCCTCGCGATGCACAACGAGGCGTGTGGACGCCTGCCTTACCCACGCAATGGTGGAGTGGACGTAGCGTGGAATACCCGCGCGACCCCACCAACAGCTCCGTGCGCGACAAGTACGGCAGGCTGTTCACCACTCAGCCGGGTACGGTGATACCGTCCTCCATCAAGCACTACTCGCCTACCTTCTTCGTGGTGGGCGGACAACCCTACCTGCTGTGGCAGGGACAGGCAGCGAAGAGGCAGAACACCGGCGTCGTTCTCACGGAAAACGTCACCTTCGTTGCACCCATAGTCAACGGCGTGCCGGGAACCCCTGTTGCGTTGGGCAACGACGCTGCGCTGCCGCGATTCCAGCCGCGCGTGACGGTGGTGGGTGGTGTGCCGGTGATGTTCTGGTACAGCGGCGCAAGCGGGCGTTATACCATCTACTACAACGCCTGCCTGGGCAACCCGCTGAACCCCAGCGCGTGGACGCGCGACCAGCAGTTGCCGGTGCCGGGTGTGGTGACCAATGCCTTTGAACCCTTAGCCATCCCGCGCCAGGGGGCTATCGACGTCATCTATACCGCGTCTACCAAGACCCGACAGACCAACGAGCTGATACTCACCCGCTTCACGCTGGGCGGTGGGGGCAGGCTGGTTCCGGTGAACCTGCCGCCGGTGCGCGGTGAGGTGCTGCAGCGCATCGGCACCACGAACGTGTGGATGTCGCGCGACCTCTCCTGGGCGCGTGGACAGCGCATCCGTATCTGGCGCGTAGGCGACCCGCACCCGCTGGCAGCCAACGACATCCAGCAATCGGGCGACCCGGCGGTATACTGGTACGACCAGCGCTACGACTCGAACACGGGCATCCTGTACCTGACCCGCTACACCGACAGCGCACGCACGCAAATCGACTGGCAGGCAGTTATTGACCTGTCGGCGGGCACGGTGACGTTCCCGTACCGCGCTCCTGCCCGCACCGATGTGGTGTTTGCAGACTATACGCCGCGCGCGATGCGCTTGACCGCGAACCACGGCTGGAACTCGCTGGTGCCCAATGATGGCGTGCCCGTGCCTCAGCCTATCGCCTTCTACGCGGGGGCAAATAGCGCGCCCACCGGCGGGCTGGAGAAGTCACAGAACCCGCGCTGGAAGTACATCCTGCCTGCGCTGAATAACCCCACGCAATCGCCGCCGGTAGACAGGCTGTGGCTGTTCTACCGTAAGTCCACCGGCTCCACACCGTCAGAGGTGTTCATGGCGAAGACCATGCGGCTCGGTGTGCAACTGCCCACGCCGGTATACACCCCCATCATCACCGACGGACAGGGCGAGCGGCGCCCCGACGTATCCGGCGTGGCGGTGGCAGGAGAAGCGGTGCCGATAGGTCCCGTGGAGGTAGACTTCGCGCGAGGGCGCGTGTACTTCACCGAAGCGGACGAGGGCAAGCTGGTCAGCGTCACGTACATCGGTCTGGATGCGCAGGGCAACCCCGAACCCGCACCGCGCAAAGTGGTGGGAGTGGTGCGCTGGATTGACGAGACCTCCGAAGCCACCGAAGGCTCACAGGCGATGGTACCGCTGGTGGGCGCAACCAGTGAAAGCGGGCTGTTCGCGCTGAAGGACGAGTTCGAGCCGAAGGTGTGGCTGTTCTGGAGCAGTACGCGCGCCGGTACCAGCGACCTGTTCTTCCAGACCTTCAGCCCGCGGCTCTATCCCGATGTGATAGTGCCGTAAGGGATGTTACCCTCACCCCGTGCCCCTCTCCCACGCGATGGGAGAGGGGTTAACGTTTATTTGGTAATCGTCTCCAGCTGTACACTGTTCAGGGTTTGAGGCTCTACGCGGGTGCTCAAGCCCAGTATTTCAATGCCTACGACGTTGTCGTTCGCATCGTAGTCTAAAATAACACCGGGGCGCACCTCCTCCGAGTCCACGACTGCTGCTTCATCGAGCCTCAGGTACAGGGCATCGTTCTTGTGATCGAGCCGAATCCTCATATTCGCCTCCTCAAGCGCGGGTACATTATGGCATACATCGGAGGAACACGCAACCTTGCACGCATCGCCTACGCACACGCCTTTGCGAAAGGGTGGCAATATGCTATATTATAGTGTCCGAAGATAATCTTGCGGAGAGATTGCTTAGCCAATGCGTGAAGAACGAGTGAGTGAACAGGTAAGCCTGCTCTATGTGCCATTGCCTGCAGAGGAGGTAGGTCTCGACACTGAAGAGGATTGGGACTACGCGACAGCGGACACGAAGACGCTCACTCATGGCTTTCATACCTATCCCGCGATGATGATACCGCAGGTGGCTCGCCGCCTTATCCACATGTATGGGCAGAGGGGAGATACCCTGTTGGACCCCTTCTGCGGTTCCGGTACGTCTTTAGTAGAAGCGCGGCTAGCCGGACTCAATGCTTACGGAATCGACCTCAACCCATTAGCCGTCCTTCTCGCTCGGGTGAAATCTACGCCCCTGCCTGTGGAATGCCTTCAAGAGGGACTATCTTGCATCTATAACCAATATCGGTGTCTACAGCGATTACCTGAGTTGGAGCGACAGAGGTATAAGCCACGCTTCTTCAACATTGACTACTGGTTCTCGCCACAGGTGCAAGAGGAACTGGCTCTCCTGCGCGAGGCAATTTTCTCTCTGAAAGACGCGCCTGTGCGTGACTTTTTCCTTGTTGCCTTCTCGCACACGGTACGCGAGTGCTCTTATACCCGCAAGGGCGAGTTTAAGCTGTATCGTATCCCTTCAGAACAGCAGAAAGATTACCAACCGGATACACTGGCAATTTTCCTGGCGAAAGCTGAAGCGA
>BEHS01000231.1 GCA_002898895.1 bacterium HR16
GCTCCTCTCCAGACGCTCCTGTACCCTTTTCAGCAGGTTTTCGTCCTGCAGGGCGCGCGCTGCTACCACCAGCTCGGGCATGGCTTCCGATGCCTGTTCCAGCAGATGGATGAAGTAGCGGTGCTTCGCCAGCCTCTTGGCGTCGTCGCCCGCGCCGTAGAGCACGACCACATCGCAGGTATCCACCAGAAAGTGGCTGCGGGTGACGCCGCCCGCAATCATCTTCTGCTGCTGCAGGTCGGGACAGCGAGCGAACTCCAGCCCACGGTTATTCCTTTGCTCCGGGTTACCCAGCTCCACCACGTCCAGCAGTTCGCCCGTTTCGCTCAGCCACAACAGCCACTTGACCGTCTTGGGCGCAAAACCGGGTTCCACGACGAGATGATGTTTGGTGGCGTACTCTAACAGCAGGTTAACCATCGAACAGCACCCCCTGTTCCGACGTGGTAGCGACCGTTCGCGGCGGTTTGCGCACCGCGTCGCTCTCGTACTCCGGCACTTCCAGTACGCCCTTGACGATGCGCGCTTCGAAGAGGGAGATGAACGGCGGGTCGTCTGGTTTGCCGGGGCGAGAAAGGTCGAAGACATCGTACACGATCCAGCCGAGGTTCATGTCCAGCTCAAAGGGCTTTGGCTCGGTTTCCTCGGGCGAACACAGTTCGAAGAACGCGGGAAACTCCCGACATCCCAGATAGGGCTGGTGGAAATACTGTCCCCGGCCGGCGCGGCGCACAAATTGCGCTTCGAGGGCAGGAAGCTCCGTCTCGAAGCCCGGCCAGGGACGAATCTCGGCGTGGATTCGGTAGCACACATCTTTGAGCGCCATCGTCTGGCGTTGTGTGCGCCCTTTGAAGTCCTCATCCACGTCGACGAAGATGGGCTGTGGTTCTTCGCTTCCCTCTGCCCATCGGCGAATGGTGCGCTCCGCGGGTGCTTTCTCCTTTACCTCGTTGCGTCGCAGCGCGATGTATCGAGGCGGTTTCAGCATCTCGATGCGCCGCACCTGCCAGCGAAACTTAACCGGTTTGCAGTAGATAGCGTCCAGTATCCCTCTGGCTGCAGACGGTGTCATGATGGGATAGCTGAACCGCTCCACCTTCATCTCGGGGCGGGTGAAACAGGCAAACTCGCCCCACACGCGAAGCACCTGACGGTTCGGTTTCATCGTGTCACCTCCTTACAGAATCCAGAGTTCGGGCGCCTGCTGAGGTTGTAAGCCCAGCAGGCGGTCGTAGTGCGAAGGCTCTGTATAGATAAACCACTCGTCGGAGGGTTGCCCATGTATGGGGATTGGTTCCAGAAAGCTCACGACGGCGTCGGACGGACGCGGGCGATAAACGCTCACGATGTACGGACGCGCCCGGCGTATCCACGCGGAGGTCAATCCTCGCTGACGTGCCTCCTCTGCTAACTGCTCGTACACGCTCATGTCGTACGGTACGAGTATATTGATGGACGCATCGGGGATGAGGCGGTAGAGGCGAGCCACTTCGACGAAGTCTCGCACGGTGATGGCGTTTTGCAATTCCGGGCGCTGGCTCTCGGGGCGGGTCATGTCGTATAGCGTTCGGTAGTAGCGGTCGTAGAACGCGGGGTCGTACAGGTCTACTGCCCCTGCCTGCTGTTTGAGGTAACCGCGCGTCACCGCTGCCGCCTGCTCGTATGCTCCTCGTGGATATTTCTCCTCTTCAGGCACGAACAGAACCACCTTTCCTTCTGGCAGTTTGCCGTTACGGTTGCAACGTCCTGCTGCCTGGGCGATGCTGTCCAGCGGCGCAAAGGCACGAAACACCACCGGGAAATCCACATCTACACCGGCTTCGACGCACTGGGTAGAAACCAGCAAGCATCGTTCACCACTCTGCAAACGCGTACGCACCGCCTCAAGCACCTGCTGACGGTGAGCCGGACACAGATTAGTGGAAAGGTGGTACACCGCCTCGCCGTCTGCCCGTTGCCAGAGCAGTTGCGCCAGCTGCGCTGCATGACGTTTGATATTGAGCACACACAATGCCTGCTCGTGGGCAAGCATTTGCTCCGCCAGCTGCTCCCAGCTTAGCACAGGGTTATCTCTGGGGTTCTCTACCCTGACACGTCGCGCCAGATGGAAAAGCTCCGCGTTGTTGGGCACAATCTCTCTTGGCTGCCAACCACGATTGCCCTTCACAAGCACCTTTTCATGCAGATGAACGAAGGCGGGTTGTGTGGCGGTTGCGAAAACCACCGTGCTGCCGTATCGCTCTACCAGCCGCGACAGTGCCTGCAGCGTGGGTACCACGAGGCTGGTGGGCAAAGTCTGTACCTCGTCGAACAGCACGACGCTCCGTACCAGACGATGCAGTTTGCGACAGGCAGACGACGTGTTGGCAAAGAGCGATTCCAGCATCTGCACACTGGTGGTTACAATCAGTGGGGCATCCCAGTTTTCGGCGAGCAGGCGTTCCATGCGCGCCTTATCGTGTTCGTCCTGATGGTCGCTTTCTCTGGTGTCCATCTGGCGCGTGCCCGTGAGGCTATGATGCTCAATAATGTAGCCGTCGCCAAAGTGCGGTTCCAGCAGGTCGCGATATACCTTTGCCGTCTGCTCGATGATACTGAGGTAGGGTATCACCACGACGATTCGGCGCAGACCGTATGTCGCAGCATGTTTCAGCGCAAACCCCAGCATCGCCAGAGTCTTGCCCGCGCCGGTAGGCGCGGTGAGCGTAAAGATACCCGGAGGTTGCCCCGCCGCGTCCAAACAGGATTCCCATAGCAGTCGGCGCATCCGCAGCACCTGTGACGCGGCGTCGGTGCGCCGGTTCAGCTGCTCGACGTGTTCCTGTAGAATCTTCAGAGCGTCCTGGGGTTGTAACGACGGAGGAACATGTCTCTCCTCACCGAAGTGCCGTGCGGTATCTAAGAAATCGGCGTCCACCAGCACGGAGAAGAGCATCCGCACGTCCAGCATTTGCACGCTGGGGTCTAAGTTTGGGTCGTAGAGCTTTTGGGCGGGAGGGGTCGGCTGTAACCCGTCGGCGGCAAGCCTCTGCAGAAGCACCTCATAGTCCTCTTCCGGAATCTTCCATACCAGACCGGTTTGCTGGCGAAGCTGGTCAGGCTCCAGGCTGTTGCGTATGCTGCTGCTGTCCATCCGTTGTAAGCCGAGGTGATGTCCCCAAATCGCCATCGCTGCCGCGACGCACTGGAATTTTGTCAGCGCCATCCATGCGCCAGGAGACCAGTGGTCTACGCTGCGTGCTTCGCCGCGCAGGCGTTGCTGAAACAGTTCGCTGTACTTGCCGATGTCGTGCAGGGTGCCCGCAAGTCGGGCTTCGTCCTGTGCATGGAACGCTTCTGCGAAAGCGGAAGCCAGTTCAGCAACGCGATGCAAGTGCTCACGTAGAGGTTGCCAGCCGATGTCTCCTCGCGAACTGTGCGCAAAAAAACCAGAAATCACTGACGACCATCTCCCAAATATGTTTGTGATTGGGCATATTATACCACAGTAATTGTCGCTTGTCAAGAAATGTATAATTTTACCATGACAAAAAGAAGCAAGGAAATGGCAGTTTACGGTGGGGCGTGAAAAGATGTAAAAACGGGATTAGAACCGCGCGCTGATGTCCGCGTCGAGGGTGAACGCTTTGTAGTTGTAGTTGGCATACTGGGAGTCGCGGTTGGAGCGTTCCTGCAGACGGATGCTGAGGGTGAACGCCAGATAGCGGTTGATTTCGTACTCGTAGCCCAGCGCGCTGTCACGGTCGATACTGCCGAAGAAGCCCTGCACATCCGAGAAGCGGTGCTCCAGAAACGCGCTCTGGCGCGGGGCAAACGGATACTCCAGCCTCAGCGAGTACGCCAGCATCTTCTGGTCTTGCCGTTGCCCACTGCCGCCCATGCTGAACAGGCTGGAAGAGTTCATGCGCTGCGCCTGCAGGTTCAACACCAGCTTGCGCGTCAGCTCGGTGCGCAGGGTGAAATAGAGGATGTCGGTCTTCGCGCCGTCGCTCGCGCCCACGTAGTTCACGTTCTGGCGGGTGAAGTTCAGCGCGACGCTGGTCTTGTCCGACAGGCGATAGTTCACGCCCAGATTCAGACCCTGCATGTCGGTGTTGGTGAGGTTATCGCCCGCGCTTAACTGCTGCATAAAGCCCAGGTCCACCGACAGGTTGTCGTTGGGGGTGTAGCTCACCGTCAGGTTGTGCGAGCGGTTCTTCACGCCGATGCTCGAGTAGGTCAACCCGCTGGAGATGGGGTTGTAGTAGCCTCCGCTGTAGTTACCGCCCGCGCCGTAACCTACCCCCCATCCCGACTGATAGCCGCCCGGCCCGATGAACGAACCGCCCAGATTGCCTCCCAGGTAACCGCCCGTGCTGGAGATAGTGCCCGAATCGCGCACCGCGTACTGGTAGCTGATGTTCAACGTCTTGAGCGGTAACCATCTCACGCCGATGCTGATGTCCTGCGCGTTGTTACTGCTTCCAGAGGCGCGGGTGCGTCCGCGCGCCAGCACGCCGTTGAACGCCAGACGCTCGCTCTGGTTCCAGCTCCAGGTCAGGCGCAGGGTATCGCTGGAGCTGTCATAGGTGTTGGTGGTGGTGTTGCCGCCTGTGGTGAAGGTGCTGACACTGCTGGCGCGGGTGCTGAGCAGGTCCAGGCTGAGCGATACACTGCCCAACTTGTGCGTCAGGCTGATGCTTCGGCTCTGGTTTTCGCTGGAGCCGTAGCTGCCCGAATTGTTGCGCTGCCTGAGCCACGACACCCTCACCTGCGGAGCTCTGGGCAGGTTCAGCGTGGCGTCGAAGGAGGTGTTGTTCACCGAGGCGCTGCCCGTGCGCTGGGAGCCGCCAAGGTAGCTGCCGATATAGTCGGGAACCTGCATTCGGTCGATGGTGAGGCGGGCGTTGAACTGCTGACTGCCCACGTATTCAATGGAATGGCTGTAGCCCTTCTCCTGCCTTCGGAAGCCCACGCTCTCTACGGTCACGAAGTCGGGGTCGATATCGCGCCACAGCGTGGTCCAGCGAAAACTGCCCAGGTTCAGCGTGGCATTGAGCATCTTGCCCTGCCCATCCTGCGTGCCGACGCCTCGCTGCGCACTGCTGCGGGCGGCGTAGAAGCCGATACTGCCCAGCTTGCCCAGCTGCCAGTTCAGGTCGTAACCCATCACGCGCCGCGAGCCCAGCGTGGCGTTGCCCGTGAGACGCGGCACGTAGGTGATGCTGATGATGCTGGTAGCGGGTATCGCGCGGTTGAAGTACACCCGATACGGGATGTCGGCGTCCACGAAGAAGTCGCCCTCGCCGCGCTTGGTGCCCTGTTGCTGGGGCACGCCGTCCACCGTGGCGATGACCGCACTGCCCGGCTCCACCGGATACTGCAGCTCGTAGGGTGAGAGCGGGTTGCCGTAACCGTAAAAGCGTTCGGTCTTGGTGCGCAAACCGGTAGAGGAGCGGGTGTCCTGACGCAGGGCAATCACGCCCAGATTCAACGAACCGATGGGCGCTTCCACCCGCCAGCCGGTCAGTTTGCCGGACGGTTCGTTATAACCTTCCGCCTCAAAGCTTACCAGAATCGTGGAGGTGCGCGGGATGATAATGCCCTCCTTGAAGGTCAGCAGTCCGGTGAAATAATCGATCTCATAGTCCTTGCCGCGCACCATCTCGCGCCCGTCCACGCGTACCAGCTCGGAGCCGTCCAGTATCTGGCTGGCGTTCAGGTAGTAGGGTCCTCCGCTGTCGTTGCCGTAGATGACGCTGGTGCGGGCGGTGGCGCGCGTCTCGCTGTAGATTCCGCTCACCTTCAGCGGGAGCGAGCGGCTCAGGCGCGTGCTGACGTGTATGCCTCGCAGCGTCTTGTTGAACGATACCAGCTCGTTGCCGCCCAGCGCGGCGGTGATGTCGCCCAGGTCGATGCGCGTGCCCCCCCGTTCATAGTTGATGGAGAACCGCCTGTCCTGCGGCGTGCCGAAGGGGGTGTTGGTCAAACGCCAGTTGAAGTTA
>BEHS01000232.1 GCA_002898895.1 bacterium HR16
AGTGTGGTGAGCCACATGTACCGGGGTGATGGTCTGTTCGTTCATGGTTATATGATACCTCGCCAGGAGCAGTGCCATTGAAGCTTCTCGCGCCGCAGAGGTTTCTCCTGCGAGTTTCCGGCTTCCGGAGGGGCGTTAACCTTGACACCCTTTCGGAGCTTTCGGTATACTATTGAGCGATTGAGAAATCCTTCGCGAACTGGCACGATGAAGAAGAGCCGGCGAATGGTCGAACATTTTCCGCAGCCGCGTGGCAGGCGGTTTTTTATTGAGCAGGAGCGCGGGGTCACCGACGTCCGGGTGGAGGTCGGGCTGGCGCACGTGCGCGTGCGCGCTGGCTCCGGCGAGAGAGGACTGCAAAATCACCTGAGGATACTGGACGCTATTGCCGAACAGGAGGTCAGCGTCTCGCTGGTGAAAATCCACCACGACTGGATTACCTTCGCGGTGAGTCAGTCGGACGTGCCGAAGGTGACGCAGTGCCTGGAGACGCTGGGCATGGAGTACAAGATAGTGCCCGACCTTGCGCTGGTGATTACCGTTGCTTCCAACATGCGCGAGTCGGCGGGTGTGATGGCGCAAATTGCCGAAGCGTTGTGGGAAGCCAACGCCAATATCATTGAAACAGGCGACTCCCACGATACGGTGCAATGCCTTGTGCCTGAGCACCGCGCCTTCGCCGCCGCGCAGGCGTTGCGTCAGCGGTTCCACCTGGTGGAGGTGGCATCGTGAAAATCCTGGTGATGAAATTCGGTGGTACCTCCGTCGACTCACCGGAACACCGCGAAATAGCCGCCCGCAAGGTGATACGCGCGAAGGAAGACGGCTTCGCTCCGGTGGTGGTAGTTTCTGCCATCGGCAGGCGCGGTGCTCCCTACGCCACCGATACCCTCATCGAGTTCCTGCGCAGTATCGACCCGTCTGTTCCCCCTAATCCGCGTGAGATGGACCTGATGATGGCGTGTGGGGAAATTATCTCCACCGTGGTCATGGCGCATACGCTCAAGACGATGGGCTACGATGCGGTCGCTCTCACCGGTGGTCAGGCGGGCATTATCACCGATAGCGAATACGGCAACGCACGCGTGCTACAGATACATCCGCAGGCTATCCGCCACTATCTGGAAGCGGGCAAAATCGTGGTGGTGGCGGGATTTCAGGGTGTGGCGGAAGACAAACTCGGCTTCCACCCCGATATTACCACGCTTGGACGAGGGGGAAGCGATACTACCGCCTCCGCGCTGGGAGCTGCGCTCAACGCCGTCGCGGTGGAAATCTACACCGATGTCAACGGCGTCAAAACCGCCGACCCCGACATCATCCCGGATGCGAAGACCCTGCCGGTCATCAGCTACGAAGAGGTAGCGGAAATCGCTCACCAGGGCGCGAAGGTGCTTCATCCTCGTGCTGCCGAGATTGCTATGCTCCACAATATCCCCCTGTGGGTAAAGTGCACTTTTACCGACGAAACGGGCACGCTGGTAACCTCTGCCGAGGGCGCGGAGGGGGTGGACCTGCCGGAAGTGACCGGCGTTACCCATATCACCGGCAAAATCGTCTACCTGATTTTCCATATCGGGGAAGTGCCGGAGAAACCGGAGATCGAACTGCAAATCTACCGGATGCTGGCACAGGCGGACGTAAACCTGTACCTGAACAGCTATAGCCACGATACCTTGAGCTTCGCGGTACCTCGTGACCGCTGGAGCCTGGTGCAAAACCTGCTGGACGGACTGGTGATGCCGGTGGGGTCTCCTCCGCAGCGTCTGGTTATCTTCCGTGTTGGCGAGAAGCCCACACGAGAATACCAGCTGCAGAAGCAGATGTTGAGTGCCCTGAACAGCACCATCCCCGTGCAGGAAATCGCGGTGGACGTGCTCGAGAACTGCACCATGGTTTCCCTGATTGCTGCCAAACTCAGTCGCCGTCCGGGTGTGATGGCACTGTTCCTGCGCACGCTCTACGAAGCAGGTATTCAGGTGCTACAAACGGCGGACTCCGAAATGTCGCTGTCCTGTCTGGTGAACGAGAGCGACGTGGAAAAGGCGGTGCGCGTATTACATGAGCGGTTCGTCACCAACCGGGCGTACGCCCGATAGCGAACGGGAGGAGCAGGGCGCGGTAGAGCCGGATCTGCCCAAAACGCCTGAACTCCCTGAACCGCCGGAATTGCCGAAGCCCGATATCCGCTTGCCCGGCGAATCGGCAAAGCCTGTGGCTCCAGCGAATAAGGGGATGCGGGCGATGGCGCTGGCAAGCACCATCGGGTTGTCGCTGGTAATACCGCCTGCGCTGGGCTACTTTGCCGGTCGGTGGCTGGATGGACGGTTTGGAACAGACCCCATCCTGTCGATGGTGGGGTTGATCGTGGGCATTGTGCTGGGGTTTGTGGAGATGGTGCACATTCTCCAGCAGATTGAACGTGAGGAGCGTAAAGAGCGATAGAGCGGTGCAGGAGCTGCGTGTCGCCTATAGAAGCATAGCGTGGATGGCTGCCATTGGCGGGTATCTGTTGTTGCACTACCGGCAGTGGTTACCGGCGGTGGGTTATTTATTGGGTTCCGGTTTCGCTGTGCTCGCACTATGGAGCCTGCAGCAACTGGCAAACGCCCTGGGCACGACGGTTACCAGACCCTGGCGCTGGTGGTGGAAAAGTGCGCTGTGGCGTTATCCGGTGATGCTGGTGGTGCTCTGGGCAGTGTCCAGACAACCGGTCTCACTCATTGCAGGATTCGTTGCAGGAGTGACTCTGCTGCCGCTATCGGTGGGCGTGCTGGCTATCTGCCGGGTGTGGCAGCGTCCGAAGTGGCTGAGCGTCCATTACTGGACGCCGAAAACGGTTCGCAAATCGCGGGAGTTGTAAGGGAGGTCATCGGTAGCGAAGTTGGAAGAGCATCACGTCAGCCCATGGCTGTTTGTGGCGAACGCGGGGTTCGTGGCGGTGTTGCTCCTGCTGGCAGCGATAGCAGGCACGCGCCGGATGGAGAAGGTACCCCGCAGCTTCTGGCAAAATGTGGCGGAGCAGACGGTGGAGTCGTTCCGCTATTTTGCGGTGAACGTCATCGGTCCGGGTGGCGAAAAGCATACGCCTTTCTTGGGGACGCTATTCGTTTTCATTCTGGCGTCCAACCTTATCGGTCTGGTACCGTTTTTCAGCATAGCGGCTCCTACTGCCAACCTGAATACCACCATTGCGCTTGCACTGGTCACGTTCTTTTACGTGCAATGGCAGGGCATCCGTGCCAACGGTGTGCTGGGCTATCTCAAGCACTTCACGATGGGCACCCACCCTCTGCTCTGGCCGCTGATGGTCCCTCTGGAGGTCATCAGCGAACTGGCGAAGCCTCTATCTCTGGCAATCCGTTTATACGGGAACATGTACGGCAAAGAGCAGGTGATTATCGTGCTGGTAGGGCTGGCGGCGTCGCTGCTGCCGATATGGTTTCCCATCCCGTTCCAGTTTCCGATACTGGTGTTCGGAGTGTTCGTCGGCTTTGTACAGGCGCTGGTATTTACCTTGCTGGCAGGCATCTATATCGCGCTCATGACGCAGCACGAAGAGGAACATGCGCATTAGTTGCCGGTTTCGGTAGTCATCGCGGCACATTGTGCCGCTCTCTATAAACTTAAGCATAAGGAGGAAGAGCGTGGGTCTGTACCTTTTCGGATTGGCACTGGCGGTCGGATTCGGCTTGCCGGTAGCGGTGTTGTCTGCAGCGATTGCACAGGGGCGTGCAGCCGCTGCGGCGCTGGAGGGCATGGCTCGTCAGCCAGAGGCGGCGGGGAGCATCCGCACCTCGATGATTATCGCCCTGGCGTTTATCGAGTCGCTGGTCATCTACGCCCTGTTAATGTTCTTCATGCTGCAGGGCAAGCTGCCCGGCATCGATGCGCTCGCGCAGCTACCCAAGTAACGAGGACAGGGGTGCGACAAGCACCCCGCCTTTCTGCTCATCTTATGGATAGTGAGGCGTAGAGGCACATGAGCGAAATCATGCATCAACTGGGTATCGAACCCGCCACCATCGTTGTGGAGATGGTGGGGTTTATTCTGCTGCTACTACTGCTCAAGCGGTTCCTGTGGCAGCCGGTAACCGACTACCTGCAGCAGCGACAGGCGGACATTGCGCAAACCTACGACAAGGTGGAGCAAACCCGTCAGGAAATGGAGCGTTTGCGCAGCGAGTACGAACAACGACTTGCCAACATCGAAGCGGAGGCGCGCGCTCAGATTCAGCAGGCGGTAAAAGAGGCACAGCAGGTACGCGAGCAAATACTGGCGGAAGCCCGCCAGCAGGCGGAGAAGATGGTGCGCGATGCGGAAGAGACTATCCGCTACGAGCGCGAGAGGGCGCTGGCGGAGATGCGTACGCAGGTTGTGGAGCTCACCCTGCTGGCGACCAGCCGAATCCTGCAGGAGAGCGTGGACGACGCACGGCACCGCAAGATGGTGCAGGACTTCATTGACCAGGTGGCGACCAGCGTATGAGAGAGGGTAAAGTAGCACGTCGCTATGCTCGCGCCCTGTTCAACGCGGCGGTGCGCACGCAGGCGGTGGAAGCGGTGAACGAGGCATTGCAGCAGCTGTTAGACACCCTGCGGGAGCAACCGCCTCTGCAGCGATTACTGTTAAACCCGCTAATCCCGCGCGAGCGCAAACAGCAGATGGTGCAGGAATCCATCGGTCGCCAAACACACCCGTTGCTGGCTTCCCTGCTGAACGTGCTGGTAGACAAACGGCGCGAACGCCTGCTGCCGGAGGTAGCGCGTGAATTCAGCGATTTGCGTGATGAGCACCTCGGCATCGTGCGGGTGCAGGCAACTACCGCCTACCCGCTGGATAGCCAGCAGGAAGAGGCACTGATTCGCAGTTTGGGACAGCGCACCGGTAAAACGGTGGTGCTGGAAACCCATGTGGACCCATCGCTGATCGGCGGTATCGTAGTGCGCATTGGGGACACCATTATCGACGGTAGTGTACGCGGACAACTGCTGCGACTGAAGCAATACTTGTTGAACGCTTGAAGATGAGGAGGCTGGAGCCTTGGCAATCAGACCGGAAGAAATCACATCGATCCTCGAGAGAGAGCTGGAGCAGTACCAGCGCGGCTACGAAGAGGTAGGCGTCGGTACGGTTCTGCAGGTCGGCGACGGCATTGCCCGTGTTTACGGTCTGCAGGACGTGATGGTGAGTGAGCTCGTCGAGTTTCCCGACGGCACGATGGGCATGGCGCTGAACCTCGAAGAGGACAACGTCGGCGTCATCGTGCTCGGTAGCGACGAGAACATCAAGGAAGGGGACACTGTCAAGCGCACCGGACGCATTCTGTCCGTGCCGGTAGGCAAGGCGTTGCTCGGACGTGTGGTGAACCCGCTGGGGCAGCCCCTGGATGAGAAGGGCGCTATTGTCACCGATGAATACCGCTTGCTGGAGATTAAGGCACCCGGCGTGGTGCACCGCCAGCCGGTGAAGGAACCACTGCAAACAGGCATCAAAGCCATCGACAGCATGATACCTATCGGACGGGGACAGCGCGAGCTCATTATCGGCGACCGTCAAACGGGTAAAACCGCCATCGCTATCGACACTATCATCAACCAGAAATACACCCATCAGACCGATTCGCCCGTGTACTGCATCTATGTGGCGATTGGTCAGAAGCTCAGCACCATCGCGCGCGTGGTGAAGACGCTGGAAGATTACGGTGCGATGGAGTATACTACCGTCGTCGTGGCGAGCGCGTCCGACCCCGCACCGTTGCAGTATATCGCGCCCTACGCAGGTTGCACGATGGGCGAGTACTTCCGCGACAACGGGATGCACGCGCTGGTAGTATATGACGACCTGTCCAAACATGCTCAGGCGTACCGCCAGGTATCTCTGCTGCTGCGCCGACCGCCCGGGCGCGAGGCATATCCGTGCGATGTCTTCTACCTG
>BEHS01000233.1 GCA_002898895.1 bacterium HR16
CTGGGTATCCCGTTGCCCGAGCGGAGCGTGGAGGCGACATCGGAATCTGCCTCCGGTACGACGGGCAAGAAGCGGCGCAGGCGCGGGGGCAAGAAACATCGCAAACGCAAGGAGTAGAGCAGTGCAGGGGGGATACCCCCTGCACAAAGCGTTTACGGGTTCGGGTCCGGGTAGCGCCCGTTCCACCAGCGGTTATCCATATCCAGCTCGGCGGTTCTCATCCACTTAGCGTGCCCGTCCACAAAGGCGATATTCGCGCCCCCATTGTGGCGGGGTGCAGGTGGTACCCGCACGCCCGGTGTTCCTCCGGTGGAATAGCGGTTGGGTCCTCCTCCCACTCGGCAAGGGGGTAGCAAAGGCGGGTCAAACAGGTAGCCGTGGTTGCCCAGGCAATTCAGGTTGCGATAGTCGGGGTCGGAAGGGGTGTCGTTATCGCATACTTGTGTACCGGACCCCTGGCTGTCGCCAATGACAACCGTATTGGTGGGGGCTTCAATTTGCGCCTCACTGACCGGCACGTTGAAGCAGTCCGGTCGCGAGTTGCCCAGGTACTGATAGTTATATCCGTAAGCCATGTTGCGCCCGAATTTTAAATGGGGAACGGAAGGGCAGGTATGTATCTCTTTACTGCGGTTGTAAGGCAACAACACATCCCACCACCGAACCTCTTCACCTTGCACATGGTATTCACCAGGGGGTGTTGCCTCGTAATCCTGCATATACATTGCCGTTGCCAGAGCCAACTGCTTCAGATTGCTCAGACAGGAGGTTTGCCTTGCCTTCTCGCGCGCCTGCGCGAAGACAGGGAAGAGTATCGCCGCCAGTATCGCGATGATCGCGATAACGACGAGCAGTTCGATAAGCGTAAACGCGAGCCTGTTTGCGTCGCGTGTGGTTCGCATCGTTGTCCTCCTTTTAGGATGGTTTTCGATGTGATTATACATCATGAGAAAATAATTTTCAAGTCTTTAAATAAAAATTTTTGATAAAATTAAAAATTGATAATGAATCTTATTCTCACTAAACAATGAGAGTTGACTCTGCGGGCGAACCGGTGTATGCTAAACAGGGGGTAAGACACAATACACGCCTACAATGGGGATACCGCCGCATCACCGACCCCGACGTAGTGGAGCACATCAGGCGTGTCGGCGTCACCTTCTACGAAAGGGCAGAGGCTCACCCCTCTTCGTGAGCCTCTGCCCGATGGGCTACAGGTCGATTATCCGCTGTTCGGTCCCCTCTGGACGCATCACGCGGACACGCCAGACCTCTTCTTCCCTGTTACCCACCTTCTTTTTCCACGATGTCACGAGCGCAACGCGCTCCGCACGGGGAGACCATGCCGTCTGGCTAATAGTCTCGTCGAGCACGCCAGGTCGGGCTGACGCGAATATCTTCGTCACCCTTCCGCCTGATAGCGGTAGCACGAACGCTCCTTGGCAGGATGTCTCTTCTACTACAAACTTCTCTCTCATGCGATAGCATGTTACCTGCAGTACGATTGATTTCCCGTCTGGAGAGAACTCAGCTGCCGTAAAGAGCGCTGCATTGCGAGGCAAGCGTACACGTACCAAATCGCGTACTCTGACTTGCAGGGGGAGCTTTTGCACGGTGCGGGCGTCCAGGTCGTAGGCGAAGGCGGTCACGGTAGCGTTCGCGTCGAACCCTGCTTGCCGTGCCCACAGTAACTGCTTGCCGTCCGGAGATACTCCTAGCCCCACCACATCGCCGGTGGTGCTGATGCGGTATACTTTGCCTGCTTCCACCGTATACACATCTGTGCCTTCTTTCTCTTTCCGTCCCATGAAGGCAACCCCATATCGGTCAGACAACCAGTGTAGCCGGACGTCCGTCGGAGCCGTGGGGCAGGGCACCTCCAGCAACCGTTCGCCCGAAGGCACATCCAACCATACCAGGCATGCCTTCCCTTTGTCCCACGCCACCACTTGCCTGCCGTCGTCGCTGAAGGTGTAGGGCGCGGAGAGGCATCCCGGGAAAGCGCGTGCGGATTTGGTGCGCAAGTCGTAGAGGAACACTTTCCAGTCTTCATGCCCATCCTGTGCGGCTTCATACAGGATGTAGTGTCCATCAGGGCCCCAGATGGCGGAGGAAGCGCCCCTCGTTCCTGGCAGGTGCCGCGGCTGGGAACCATCGGCGTTTGCTATCATGATTGGTCCGTTTCCGTCGCTGACCAGCAACTTCTTGCCATCGGGGGAGAACTCCACGTGAACGCCGCATCCTGACAGCATGGCTACCGCCGCGAGGGCCACCACTACCCTCATCGTTCGAGCAAGCATTGTTATCGCCTCCTTGTGTTGAGAAGACGAGGTTCGCTTTACTCTATAAACTCAACCTCCCCCACGGGAGGGATTATCCCTGCCTCTGCGCCCTTCGCGAGGAACAGCCGTATCGCCTCCTTGCCCGCCTCGCCCATATCCACCGTCCACTCGTTCACGTACATGCCCACGAAGCGATCGGCGACCTCTTGCCCGATACCGCGCCCGAAGTCCAAAGCATACTGCAGGGCGTCTCGCCGGTGCTCCAGCGAGTATTCGATGCTCCGCCTCAGAATACGGGCAATGCGCCGTTGCAGTTCCGGTGGCAGGTCGCGACGCACCGCGTTCACCCCCAGCGGCAGAGGCAGTCCGGTTTGCTCCTTCCACCATGCGCCGAGGTCCACCACGCTATGCACGCCCGCCTCGCGGTGCGTGAGCTGTCCTTCATGAATCAGTAGACCCGCCAGCACCTGCTTTTGTTGCACTGCGGGCAGAATCTGGTCGAAGTTCATCACGATGGTGCGTGCTTCGGGCAGATACAGCTTGAGGGCAAGGTAAGCACTGGTCAACAAGCCGGGCACGGCGATAGTCACATGGTGCAGGTCAGCAGAGGTCATTGGCTCTGCGCTGACAATCAGGGGACCGTAGCCGTCACCCATGCTCGCGCCAGAGGTGAGGATAGCGTATTTATCGCGCACGGTGGCGTAGGCGTGTACAGAGATAGCAGTGACTTCCATCCTGCCCTCGCGTGCCCACTCGTTCAGCGTCTGGATGTCACGCAGCACGTGTTCAAAACGAAGCCCTTCGGTGTCGATAAGCTCCTTCGCGAGGGCATAAAACATGAAAGCATCGTCCGCGTCGGGACTGTGGGCAAGGTGGATGGTAGTCGGGTTCATCCGCCAATCTCCTTCAGCACCTCATGCACAGGCGGTCTTTCGTCGCTGAGGAGCCATTGCACCTGCAGACGAAGACCCGGCAGCACGACGCTCTCTATCTCACCCTCGCCGAACTCCTGCTCTTCGTAGTGGTTATCCTGTTTGCGTACAACACGCACTCGCCCGCGCGGGCGGTCCACCAGCCATATCTCCTGCACGCCAACGGTTCGGTAATCTGCCTCGCGCTGGATAATGTCCGAACGACGCTCGCCCGGGGAGATAATTTCCAGCACAAGGTCAGGCGCGCCGTAGATAGCCTTCTGCTGCACAATGTGCATCCGTTCCGAACGCACAAACAGCAGGTCAGGCAGACGACCGCGAAAGTCGCTAATCCTCACCGCCGCACGCGACCCCAGAACAACACCCAGCCGATTTTGCTCTACGAAATCGCCAAACAGTCTTGCAAGCCACATGAAAAGCAGTTCGTGGTCGATTTGTGCAGACATTCTCTCCACCGCCACTCCGTCGATGAGTTCATAGTCGTCATCCTCTCCGAACATGTCCAGATACTGCTCGAAGGTGATAGGCGCAGTGTCCGCCAGTGCCTCGGTGTATTCTTGCAGACGTTGTAGTTTCTCCAGAGCAAGTACCATCTTATCCACCTCCTGCCCTATTTTACCCCAGCAGGCTGGTCACGCGCCGGCGATGTGCGCTGGGAGGCACGGCAAACGCCACCGCATACTGACAGCCGATTTCCGCCCCACGCACCCGCGCCAGCGCCTTATAGTACTCCACGTAGGGGAAGCGCGACACACCACCCCGAAACAGCTCCAGCTTCTCCGCCGCCGTCTGCCACAGGGCAATGTCCTCCTCCGTCACTTCGAGGAAGATTTCGGGTTCAAATCCCTCGCGGTCTTCCCAGTTCTCGGCGAAGTAGAGGCGAGGAACCCAGTGTGCCGGGTCTTTGCGCACAAAGCCCTTAATCGCCGCGTAGAAGATGGCGTTGGGAATGTTGAGGGCGCAGGCGGTATGGTCTTTATGGATGCTACCCTGCCAGTGCGTGAGGATGGCTTGCGGACGGCAGGCGCGAATCACATCGCAAATCTGGAACTGCACATCGTCATTGACGGGTAGTTCGCCATCGCGATAGTCCAGAAAGTACAGCTGCGCTCCATATACCGATGCTGCCTCTCGCGCCTCGGCGATTTTCTGCTTCGCATACTCTTCAGGGGGCAGGGTAGGGTGCCCTTTCTCACCGGGGGTGAGGTGCAGTATCGCCACCTTTTTGTCCTGGCGCACATGTGCCGCTAAAGCCATTCCGCAGGCAATCTCCACGTCGCCGATGTGCGCCCCGATTGCCAGAATATCTACACTCTCAGCCATCTCACAGCTCCTTCCGTAACAGTGCGAACCGTCGCGTCTCCGTGAATCCCGCCGCGTTATACAGCCGCTCGGCGGTGCGGTCGTCCGACCACAGGAAGAAAGCGGTATGCAGTCCCTGCAGGCGCATGGCTTGCAGGGTTTTGTACATGAGCACCTGCCCGATGCCCCGCCCCCTCTGCGACTGCGAGACGCCGATGGGTCCAAAACGCTCGCCTTCGAAGTGACTGTAACCGACCACCTCGCCTCTCTCATGGGCAATCCACAATCTCAGGGGAGTATCGCCCTGCTCGATGCGGGCAATTGCCTCGCGGGCGAACCGTTGCCAGTCGCCGGGGAACTCCACCCGCAGAAAACGGAAGAGTGCGGGTATCAACTGGGGGCGGTAGTGCTCGACGGTAACTCCTTCTTGCAACAAGGCTTGCTCTCTCTGCTGTACCCACTCCGGCACGCGCAGGCTTAGCAGGTTACAATCCATCGAGACGGGGCGGTATACCTCCTGATAACCGTGCTTGAGAAAAAATCGCAGCCCACCGGCGTAAGCGTTCACATCCACGCCGGGTGTGAAGTAGTTGGGTGCGTAGGGGGAAACAAGCACCAGTCTCCTCTCGCGCGAGCGCAGGTAATCTTCCATCTGCTGTAGCAACGCCGTGCCGATGCCCTGTCGTTGATGCTGGGGATGCACCGCCAGCAGGGTGATATACCCCCTGTCCCAATCGGGCGGGGCATCTTCCAGCGGCAAGCGGCGAGCAATGCTCAGCCCGAAGCCCACAACCCGTCCGTTCACTACCGCCACAGGCGCGCCATCGGGGTCAAAGTTGGGGTCGATCAGCACCTTGCGCACGAACAGACTGCGCGAGATGGGGTCGGCGTGCAGAGTCTGCTGGAGTAACAGCACCACCTCATCCAGCAGGTCGCCGGGGAACGGGATAATCTGTACACTATTCATGGCTCTATTGTATCGGCAGAGGGCAGGGGAGTCAAGGTAGCGTGTCTTACGTTCCCGTAACCCCATAGATTTTCGCCTCGCGCAGGTAAAACCGCAGACGGACACGACGACCAGCCAGGGCACGGGTATTCGAACCATCCCAGCGTAGCGGTATCGTCTTTCCGTCCTCGTTCGCAATCAGGCACCGCCCGCGCTCGAAGCCGGATATCGGGTTTCCGCCTTCGTCGCGCAGTTCCACCATCACGTAGGCTCGTCCTGCACTGCCTTCGTATGGGCGATACCGCACGTCCGCGTTAAGAAAGATTCCACCGGATGGCATGACAAAAGGCGGTGTGGAGAACTCGCCGTTTGCGCGGCAGGTCACATAGAAAATGCGGTCCTCGGGGAGACTGCCCACTTTGCCTCCGGGCAGGTAAAAACGCAGCACCCCATTTCGTATCAATGGACCCTG
>BEHS01000234.1 GCA_002898895.1 bacterium HR16
GTCGTCCATCGTAATGTGCGGCCGGGTATCCAGCACGGCGTGGATGTGCTTATAATAGGTGTCATGGTCTTCGCCCTTAATGGCGAAAACGGGGATGCCATGATGTTTCACCAGTGCCGCCGCCACATCGTCCTGAGTGGATAGCGGGTTCGAGGCACACAGTGCAACCTGCGCCCCTCCCGCCTTCAGGGTGATTGCCAGATTCGCCGTTTCGGTGGTCACGTGCAGGCAGGCGGCGAGGCGAACCCCCTGCAACGGCTTCTCGCGGGCGAACCGCTCGCGGATGAGGCGCAATACGGGCATGTCCTGCTCTGCCCATTCAATGCGCAACTGCCCCTTATCGGCGAGGGCAAGGTCTTTCACGTCGTAGTTCATGCAGAATCCTCCATGTCATGCCTTTATGTTTACGTTTGTTGACCTGACCCCCTGCCCCTCTTCCCTGCGAAGGAAGGGGGAACCGCTCCCCTCTCCTGCAAGGAGAGGGGTTGGGGGTGAGGTTGACTACACAGTTCCAATGTGATTATCTTTCCTTACGGGGTCTACAATCACTCCATCGAACACCGCCGCGTTGGACTTCACGCGGCAACCTCTGCCCACCACACAGCGCACCAGCATCGTATCGCGCATGACCACTGCCCCCTCCCACAGGATGCTTTCCTGCACTGTGGCGTTATCTTCTACCACGCAGTTATCGCCCAGCACGCTGTACTCCAGCACCTTCGCGCCCGGACCGATTTCACAGTTGTTGCCGATCACCACAGGGTAGCCGATTTCGGCGGTAGGGTCAATCTTCACGTTGCTGCCTATCCAGACGTACTTGCGCGTTTCAGGATAGGGTATTCGCAGAGAAACCCTGCCCTGCATGGCATCCACATGCGTCTGCTGGTAGGTGCGCAGGTTGCCGACGTCCTTCCAGTACGAGGAGGTGAGAAAGCCAAAGAAGGGGCGACGCTGTTCGAGCAGGAGGGGCAACAGGTTCGCGCCGAATCCGTAGGTCACGCCGCGGGGGATGAGGTCGAATATCTCCGGCTCGAACACATACACGCCGGTGTTCGCCGCGTTGGAGAAGATGACCTCTCCGCGTGGTTTCTCAAGGAAGCGGGTGATGCGTCCCCGCTCGTTCAGCAGGGCGATACCGTACTCCGAGGGGTCATCCACCAGCGACAGGGCGATAGTGGCGATAGCGCGTTTCTCCCTGTGGTAGCGCAGCAGACGGGTGAGGTCTAAATCGGTGATGTCGTCGCCGCCGATGACGATGAAGGTGTCATCGAAGAAGTGCTCGCACCGTTTGACGCTACCGGCGTCTCCCCACAGGCGGTCTTCCTTCGAGTAGTGGATGCGCACACCCCATTTGGAACCATCTCCAAAGTGGCTCTCTATCTGGTCGCCCAGATAGTACAGGTTCACCATAATCTCGTTGAATCCGTGCCGTTTCAGCAGTTCCACGATATGCTCCATCACCGGGCGGTTCACAATGGGAACCATCGGCTTGGGCACGTTTCGGGTGAGTGGGTCCAGACGCGACCCTACCCCGGCTGCCAGAATCATCGCTTTCATGGCGTCTGCTCCTCCTCGAATCGCCGCACCATCGCGGCTACGTACTCGATTTGCTCCACGCTCAGTTCCGGGTGCACCGGCAGGGAAAGCACCTCCTCGGCAGCGCGTTCCGCGTGCGGGAAATCGCCGCACTTATATCCCAGGCACCGGTACGCCTCCTGCAGGTGTAGCGGCAGCGGATAATACACGGCTGTCGCGATGCCATGTTCCTTCAGGTATGCCTGCAGCGCATCGCGCTGACGATGCCGGATGGTGAACTGATGGTAGGTATGCAGGTTGCCCGGCGCGGTCACAGGTAGAACCGTTTCGGTACCTTGCAGCAGTTCCATGTATCGGCGGGCATTTTGGCGGCGGCGCTCGTTCCACTCCTCCAGATAGCGCAGTTTTACCCGCAGTATCGCCGCCTGTATCTCGTCCAGGCGACTGCAATAACCGGGCACCTTATAGAAATACGCCCCCCCTTCCGCGCCGTGCACGCGCAGCTGCCTCACCCGCCGGGCTATCTGCTCATCACTGGTCAATACGATGCCTCCGTCGCCGCACGCCCCCAGGTTTTTAGTGGGATAGAAGCTCAGCGCAGTAGCGTGTCCCACCGCTGCGACCGGAACACCGTTCTGCTGTGCTCCAATAGCCTGCGCCGAGTCGTTTATCAGGTAAAGACCGTGCTCCTGTGCAATACGCCATAGCGCCTGCCGGTCTGCCATCTGCCCGAACAGGTCTACCGGTAAGAGGGCGCGCGTGCGCGGCGTGATGGCACGTTCAATCGCGTTCACATCGATATTATAGGTATCGGGGTCAATGTCCACATAGACCGGCTTCGCGCCCAGCCGAACGATGACCTCGGTGGTGGCTCCGAAGGTGAAGGGAGTGGTAATCACCTCATCCCCCGGTCCGATACCCAGCGCTGCCAGTGAAAGCTCCAGCGCATCGGTGCCGGAAGCCACGCCGATACCAAAACGCGCCCCACAGCAGGCGGCTACCTCCTCCTCGAGGCGCTGCACGTTTTCCCCCAGAATAAACCGCCCGCTCTCCAGCACGCGGGCAACCGCAGAATCTATCTCCGGGCGCAGGGCACGGTACTGCGCCTGAAGGTCAGCTATGGGTACCTGAAAGGTTTTGTCCATGATGATGTCCTCTTTACCAACTTGCCCCCAATCGGCTTTCGCGCTCGATGTGACTGCTTGCCGCTATCACCGCATCGGCGATACGACTGCCCGCGGCAATAGATACGTCACGGTCGCAGATGACGCGGGTCAGGTCGGCTCCCTCACTGACGTGCACTCCTTCCAGCAGCACACAGTCCTCCAGCACGCATCCCCGCTCGATGTGGCAACCCGCGCCAATCACTACCGTTCCACGCAGATGCACCTCTTTCTCCACGACTGCCCCTTCACCGATATGCGCCACCGCGCCCGCGTCGAGCGTGCAGTGTACCTGAGCGCGCTCCATACACCACAAGCCCTCCGCTCGAGGTGTGCCGGGCAAGGGAACATTCACCCGTCCCCGCAGCAGGTCGTTGGTCACTTTCCAGTAATGCGTGGGACCGGCGACGTCCACCCAGTAGCCTTCAGCGGGCGCGCCGTATAAACCTTCGCCCTGCGCGATCATGCGCGGGTAGATTTCGCGCTCTATGGATACCGCTCTGCCCTCGGGGATACTTTCCACCACCTCCGGCTCCAGCACGTAGAAACCCGCGTTAATGTAGTCCCAGCCGGTTTGTTCCACGTTGGGATTCGCTGCCAGCGCTTTTTTCTGCTCTTCTGTTGGCTCCAGCCACGCCAGAACCCTGCCGTCGGTATCCAGCTCCAGCACGCCGTAGGGATTGGGACTGGGCACTGCCTTCAGCGCGATGGTGGCGCGCGCACCTCGTCGCCGGTGCAGGTCTATCACCGCGCTCAGGTCAAAATCGGTCACAATATCACCGTTGAAAACCACTACCGTCTCCTGTCTCCAGAGGCTCTTCGCGGCGTTGCGAATGGCTCCTGCTGTGCCGAGGGGTTGGTCCTCCTGCGCATAGCGCATCTTCACACCGAAGCGGCTGCCGTCTCCAAAGTGCTCCTCAATCGCATCAGCCATATAGTTGGTGGCAAACACAATCTCCGTCACACCGTGTGCCTTCAGCAGAGCAACCTGATATTCCAGCAGTGGGCGATTTAAGATGGGCATGAGAGGCTTCGGACGGGTGTAAGTGAGCGGACGGAAACGGGTACCGAATCCGCCGGCGATAATAATCCCTTGCATTCCATCACCTCCCAGGCGTATGATTTCGCATTATCGGGTTGAACACCCCACAAATTATACTCAGCGGATAAAGGTTTTGTAAAGCGCGAGGTCGGGAGGGGGCAATGCGCGCGGCTTGGCGGGAGTCTCACCCCGCGCCAGTATGGGAGGGTCGCGCTCCGTCGCGACCAAAACCCAACGGCTCGACGGGAGCCTCGCCCTCCCCGGGATTAAGATTTGATTTACCCCTACCAGTTAATCGGGTATACGCTGATGTTAGTGAAGCACCCGACCAGTGTCCAGAAACCGCCGTTCAGGAAGTCGCCCAGTATCAGCCCGAAGAAGAACGGCAAGGACTGGCGGTAGAGCTTCATCCCGCCGAAGTGCAGCACCACCCACTTGATGACCCACGCGATGATGAAGGGCAACCACACCATCTGCATGGTCAGCGTGTGGGCGATTGCATAGCCAACAGGATGGAAGGGGAACCAGGCAAGCTGTGTGCGCAGTATCGCCAGCACAAGTGTAATCAGCAAACCGAACACTACCGCGATGGAGCCGTTGGTATCCGCTTTCAAGGGCGTTTTGATAGCGTCCGCCAGCGCGTCGAAGGGGGTACGCCCCATGTAGGTGCGCCAGGCGTCGGTCTTTGCGCCCGCGCCGAAGTGGTACCATATCGCCAGCGCAATCACGAACGAGACGACAAACCCCACTGCAATCGCCGTCATCATCGCCAGCGCTACCTGCCGCAGGTTGGCTCGCACCTCGCCGCCCATCTTGAAGCCGTCCAGCTGGTGGGGCATCGAGATACAGCGCAGGTCGAAGTTCGCTAATGGAGCACGCATGTAAGCCAGGATAGTCAGGTCCTGCACGCGAAAGCCCGTTGTGCCGAAGGTGGTGGTCATGAGCTGGTATACGTCCACGCTGGGACCGAACAGCCAGGCGTTGCCGCTCTCGGCGCGGGTGCGCGTCGCTGCCATCATGTAGGAGAGGGCAAGCAGCACCAGTATCGCCGCCGCGCCCCAGCTCATACCAGCCACCACACAAAAACTCATACTGCCCAGTAACCCCAGGAAGAAGCCTATCACCGCCCAGCGATACGGCATCGGTTCGTCGCTATCGTCGCCTTGACCGCGCCAGGCGGTTTGCCACACCTCTTTCAGATGCTTGCGCGCCAGATAGAGGCTGATAGCCGCCAATCCCAGAAAGGCTCCCGCGCCCTGATGTCCTGTCCAGGGATAGACGCTTTGCGCCGCGCCGCCCGCTGCTGCCGTCCAGCCCATCGCCGACCCCAGTATCAGCTCGATCTTGGTCACCAGATAGAAGAACCAGCAGCTGAACGTCACGTCCAGCGACAGCAGATAGGCGATGCCGATGACAAAGGGGTAGAAGGACATCGGGGTATAGCCGATAGCGTTCCACGGCGGCGTGGTCACCCATTGCGCGAGGTCCAGGTGGCTGGTGGCGCGTAGAGGTATCTCAGGAACCGCTGGGTAGTTCAGGTGGATGGTGTTCATCGTGCCCAGACTGAAGGGGATGGCAAAACCCAGCCACAACAATCGGCTGCTGAACAGCGATTGCGGTTCGCGAATGAGCGCAAGAGGCAGGGCAACCGTCGGGAAGGTCAATCGCTCGCGCTCCACCCATTGCCTGCGCATAATCGCCATCAGACACAGGCAGGTGAAGGTGTATACGGTCATAAAAAGCGTCCACGCACCGATTTGCTTCCACCACAAGCCCAGCGGCACGGGCGCGTCGCCCTGATAAAAGTATTTCAGCGCGAAGGCGTCTTTTTGCGCCAGCCAGTCGGGGATGTAGCGGTGGAACAGCTCCGCCCACTGGTTCTCTGCAGAAGCGTAGTAGAACGCGGCGGTCACCGTCGGTACGATGAAGTGCAACGCGCCGGAGGAGGACAGCACCGTGGCGACGGTCATCATGACATAGATAACCAGCAGTTCCTGGGGAGTTAGCGCCCACCGCGCTGCTACTCGCCGCAACAGCAAGTTCATCACCACCAGCGCGACCAGCGCGTTGAACGCCCCAACGGGGATCGAGGTATTCGCCA
>BEHS01000235.1 GCA_002898895.1 bacterium HR16
GTCAAGCGCATTCCTGCAACACCTGTGCCTGCGACCGCCCCCACCAGCGCAGTAGCAGAGCCTGCTCGCGGGCGGATGAACAGGCAGGCAAGTCCTTCTCCACTGATGGCTTTCTCTCCAATGTGCACCGCGCCGCGATGTACCTGTACCGGGCTGTCGCCGAGCAGTAGTTGCCATGCCGAATTGGTCTCTGCGTTGCCATATAACACTACGTTGCGGTCGCGATAGCGGTCAGGTTGAAATTCGGTGTCGGCAATCACCTCGAAGGTGGCGTTGCCACGGTACCAGAAGGTTTCCGAATCGTATCGCGCTTTCGCCAGCGCCCAGGCGTTCTCTTCAGGGGTGCCCTTCGTGCCGTACACCAGCACCGGGCGGTTGGTGAACACGTTTTTGAAGCCACCGTATCGTTGAGGGGACTTCACAACAGGCGAGGGGGCGGCGGCTAACTTCCACTGTCCACCCTCTTTCACCAGCCACAGCTGTCGCTCGCGGCTGGGGTAGGAGATATTGCCGATAACCTGTCCGTCCAGCTCCACGCTAATCGGTGCGCCCGGTTTCACATGTCCCAGCTGAAGCGATAGTCTTGCCACGTTGCTGGTAGTGCCCACGAAACGCCGTTTGCCGGGGTCGTAGCGCAGGTTCACCGAGCTGGGCTTCATCTGCTGTTCCTGCATTTCGATGCTGACCCAGTGGCATCGGGCAGACACCCCAGGGCTCATGGTGGTGAACTCAATGCGTCGCACGCTGTCGGAAGTCGGCAGGCGGTGGCGAGCGAAGAAATCGAAAATCGGCATCCAGTCCACGCAGTCCACACCGGGCTCATCCGACACGTCCCACCAGTGTCCCGCGCCGGGTTGCTCATAGTACTCAAAGTCGTGGTGGATGGGGGAGAGCCGGTCTCGCATCAGTCGCGCTTCGGTGACGGGCACGTTGTCGTCGGCGTCGCCGTGCAGCACGTACACGCCTTGCAGGAGGCTGTTGCGTACCAGCGACAGAGTGTCGCTGGCAGAAGTGCATCGCAGCAGAAAATCCTCCATCGGGTCGGTTTTCTCGTCCGCGTTGCCTTCACGCTGTCCGAGCCGCGCGCTGGTGGCATACGTCCAGATGCTAACCCATCCTGCGCTGGGCGCGATAACCGCAAACCGGTCGGGATGAGTCAGCCCCACCTGCCAGGTGCCGTGCCCACCCATTGAGTGTCCGGTGAGATATATTCGATAGGGGTCGGTTCGCCACTGTTTCTGCGCCAGTTCCAGCACTTCCATGGCGTCCAGCCGTCCCCACTCTTCCCAGTTGAAGCCGAAGGGACGACGGTTGGTTGGTGCCACTATCGTCGCCCATGTTTTGGGCGAGTAGGAATCCACCTGTCCGATAGCCTCCACTCCTGCACCGTGTAGCGTTAAAACGAGGGCAGGGGCAGGGGAATCCTTGCTTAATCTCTGTGCAGGCAACACCGCGTAATACTGCACACTGCCATCTATGGCGCTGATAAAGGTGCGCTTCTGCGACTCGTGCGGTTCACGGATGCGCAAGGTGACCTCAGTCGTATCCAGCGTGAACTTCTGCTTGCCCTCCCGGCGCATCAGGCGCAGTTCCACCTTCTGCACACCCGCTGCACGAGGCGCAAAACCACGCAGGCGCACGGGCACTTTGCGAACACTGAGAGGTGGCAATGCGGGTACTGGGCTTTCCGTCGAGCGTCCACCTTCGTGCGAGGCGACGACGGTTAGCCCTTGCAGGGCTTGCGTGGAAGCGTTGATAACCACAATGCCCAGCCACACGTCCGTCTCCTCGCCCACTACCAGATCAGGCAAGGTGGCATCGCGCACATCCAGCAAACCCCCTTCCACCGGCGCGTTGCTGAGCCGTACGGACAACCTGCCTGCTCGGCTGCACCGCAGCAGTAGCTCGTTCTGTCCCTGCTTGAGCAGCACCGGCACTTTCACGTAACCGTGCTGGTACACATCTCCTACGCGAGGCTCCCCGTTAACGACGACGGTGACACTGCCCGGCGCCTCCAGCAAAGCAACCCGCTCCCGCTCGGAGGACACCGTCGCGAACGCATAGCCGTTACGCAAAGCAGGATGTTCAAACCAGCCCTCCGCGTTTGCGGTCACCGCTTCCCACTGTCGGGTGGAGCCATCGGGGAACGTCACCGTATCGCCCGCCTTTGGAGCCGTCCACGCGCCGGACACCTGCAGAGCCTGCACCGGGTCTGTGTAGACAATGGAACGCGTCATCCCACCCGGAAGCGGAAGCACCAAACACTCTCTCAACGGCTGGGCGTCGCCCCAAACGGTGAATATTGCCAACAGCGCCAGCGGAACAACGTATCTCATGACCATCCTCTTCCTTCCGATTGAACAAAATGGTAGGCACAGCCCCCTGTGTCTGCAATGTTCTTTCTACACAAGGAACCGGTTATTCCTGCACAGAAAATGACAACAGTAACCGCATCAGGAGGACGAAGGGTGTCGCTGCTGTATAAACCGGATTGGGACTATGTCAAAATGCGCTACACAGCATGGTGGGCGCGAGAGGAGATAGAGGGACCGCTTCTTATAGTGTATGCGCCACTGGAAAAGCCGGTGGTAGACGTTCCCCCGCCTAAACCCGACCCCACGCCGGAGCAACGCTGGCTGGACATCGAATATCGCATCACCGAGCAGGACTGGCACTTCGCCCATACCTATCACGGCGGTGATGGCTTTCCCTGGTTCGATACCAACCTAGGACCGGGCAGTCTCGCCATCCATCTAGGTAGCCCACCCACCTTTGACCATAACACCGTGTGGTATGGCAAAGTATTCGATGACATCACCACCGCACAGATACCACCTTACAACCCCGACGAGAAGTACTGGAAGATAAACACCGAGATGGCACGGCGGGGTATGGAGTATTTCAAAGGCAAGGCGCTGGTGAGCTTTCCCGATTTCGTGGAGAATCTGGATACGCTGGCGTCCCTGCGCGGCACGCTGGAGCTGCTCACCGACCTCGTGGACCATCCTGAGCACGTGCATCGTCTGCAGAGGGATATTCTGGAGCGGTATTTCGACTACTACGACGCCTTCGAGCAGATTATCCGCGACGAGGACGGTGGGACCGTCTTCTCGGCGTTCAACATCTGGGGCATCGGGCGAACCTGCAAACTACAGTGCGACATGTCTTGCATGATCAGCCCCGAACTGTTCAACGAATTTGTTCTGCCCTACCTGGAGCAGCAATGCGAGCGACTGGACAACACCATCTACCACCTGGACGGCGTGAACGCCATCAAGCATCTGGACGCGCTCTGCAGTATCAAGAAACTCAATGCCATCCAGTGGACGCCGGGCGCAGGGCAACCGCACGCGGGCGACCCCTGCTGGTATCCGCTGTACCAAAAGGCGTTGAAGGCGGGCAAAGGTGTGCTGGCTTTGGGCGTTCCGCCCGAAAGCGTGCAGCCGCTGGTGGAAGCCCTCGGCACGCGCGGCGTGATGATCAGCACATGGACCAGTACCCCTGAAGAGGCAGATGAGCTGGTCCGACAGTCCAAAAAGTGGAGGAAACGCGGTTGATACGCGAGCTGAAGTGGAAGCCTGATTTCGGCAAAACGGTAGAGCGGTTCGAAGCGTGGTGGCACGGCGAGATAGTGGACCGCCCACCGGTTACTCTGTACGTTGCTCCGTCGCGTCCGTACCGTGGTCCTGCAAAAGAGCACGCTTCTTTGCGCGAGCGATGGATGGACGTGGAGTACGTGGTGGATTCCGCCATCGCATGGATGGAGTGCCATGATTACGTGGGCGATAATTTCCCGATGTTCTGGCCCAACATCGGACCCGAAGTCACCGCCACGCTGTTCGGCTGCGAGCTGGAGTTCTCAGAGGGCACCAGCTGGTCCAAGCCTGTTGTCCACGAACCCGACGACTGGCATCGCATCCTGTCCATGCAGCCCGACTTCGAGAACCCTTACTGGCGGACCGTCGAGCGCATGACCGACTACGCCATTCAGCGGTGTGAGGGGCGGTACATCGTGGGCATCACCGACCTGCACGGCAACTACGATATCCTCGCCGCCTTGCGCGACCCGCAGATGTTGTGCATGGACATGGTGGACTGCCCTGACCTGATTGTGCAGGTGGGCAGGCATGTGGCGAAAGCGTTCGTGCAAAGCTTCGAGCGCAGCTATGCGAAAATAGCGGAGGCAGGGTTCGGCTGCACTACGTGGCTGAACACCTACCACGAAGGCAGGTACTACGTGCCCAGCTGTGACTTCTGGATTATGGTCTCGCCTGAAATGGCGCGGGAAATGATTCTGCCCGACATCCTGTTCGAGATGGCGCCTCTGGAGCGAAGCATCTTCCATCTGGACGGCGTGGGCGCATTGAAGCATTTGCACCTGCTGCTGGACATCCCAAACCTGCACGCGATACAGTGGGTGTACGGCGCAGGGCAGGGACCCGCTTCGCGCTGGATAGAGGTGTATCGTCGTTGCGTGCAGGCGGGCAAAAGCGTGCAGGTGCTTGCCGAGACCGCGCAGGACGCGCTCACTGTGCTGGAGGCGGTTGGCGCAAAAGGAGTGTGGTTGACCGTTGGCGAGGGCTTCCGCAGTGTGGAGGAGGCGGAGGCGTTTCTGAGGGAAGTGGAGCAAAGAGTTTGACAGGCACAGCAGGTCAGGCTACAATATCATCGCTCCGTATCCTGGCTCGCTTCCGCCTGCTTCTGATAGTTCTCCAGCTGCTCCAGCAGAAGGCGCATCTTGCGGGCATGCGTTTCGGCAAGGAAGGGGTATCGCTCTACCAGGCGCACCGCCAGCGCGTAGAACCGCTCACCGTTTGCCTTGAACTCCTGTGCCACCCGCCGTAGTAACAGCATCAGCTGCTCGGGGGCAATGCACGGTGTATCTGTCTCCTCCAGCTCTTGAAACAGGCGTAACATGCGCAGGGTGAGAGTGTTCAAGGTCAACTCGTTGTATACGCCGGTGATAGCCACATAGAGTTCCTGTTCTTTCTCATCGCGGATGGGCAGGGTCACATACTGCTGTAAGGCGTCGCGATGGGTGTGCAAGGAGTACGGCTCCGCAATCCAGCGATAGAGGGCATCCTGAACCTCCCGTGGAGTGAGCATCTTCGCCTCATGCGCCTTCAGCCAGCCGTCGATGATGGACTCGATGTAGGCGTTCCACGCGGCGTTGTCCAGTGCTTCCACCACGAGGCGGTGCAGAATATCGCGGCGACGCGACTGCTCGCGTGTGTGCTCGCGGAACACTTCCCAGCGTTTGAACAGGTAGTAAGTGCCCGCCGCGCTTCCTGCGCCTATCACTGCTCCCACAATCAGTGAGCTGTCCATCGCACCTCTAGCGCAAAAACTCCGCTTCGATCAAATCACGGTTTTCGGGCAGCACGCGACCGCCCAGCTGCATATCTATCACCATACCACCCAGTCGGTCAGCCAGACGAAAGGCGATATCTGTTGCCTGTCGGATGGTTTCTGGGCGCCTGTCTTCTTTTGCACGCACCGCAATCAGCATTACCCCCGGACTATCCGGAGCGCCGAGGTCTACCCACACCGTTCCCTCTGCATTCGCGGGCAGATATGCGCCATCCGCGGTGCTTAATCCAACAGATTCCAGAGCACCCTCTACTTCTTCCCAGCACCATTCGGTGTCCTCTTCTTCGGGCTCGATAATCAGGTCGTACATCAATAGTCCACCGGACGTAAGTAGTAGTCATTGATGGAGGTGGTGGAGAGCATGGCGGTTGTAGGTAGATGGCGTTTCCAGTGTGTGCTCTCCAGCCTTCCCTTCACCAGCAGAATCTTCTCGCGCGGATAGCCCATCTCCTCAATTTGC
>BEHS01000236.1 GCA_002898895.1 bacterium HR16
CTGATAGAAGCTGTGGTGCTGGGCATCCTGCAGGGGCTGGGTGAGTTTTTGCCCATTTCCAGCTCCGCCCACCTGTTGATTGCCCCCTGGCTGTTCGGATGGCAGGAAGGCTCTCCGCAGGAGAAGCTGGTGTTCGATGTGGCACTGCATCTGGGCACTACTGTGGCGGTTATCGGCTACTTCCGGCATGACCTGTGGCGGTTGTTGCGCGCACTGTTTCGCCCCGCCAACCCACACCCCGACGAAGGTCGCATGGCGTGGATGATTCTGCTGGCGTGTGTGCCGGGTGCGGCGGCGGGCGCGCTGTTCGAGGACGTGATTGAGCAGAGCATCCGCACCCGAATTGCCTTGATTGCCTCACTGCTAATGCTCATGGGCGTTATCCTCTTCCTCGCCGACCACTTCGGCAGGCGCGAGCGTCCTGTGGATTCCTTACGTCTGTTCGAGGGGTTTCTGATCGGCTGTGCGCAGGCGCTGGCGTTGATACCGGGCGTGTCGCGTTCAGGAGCGACGATCACCGCGGGGCTGATGCTGGGCTTAACGCGCGAGGCGGCGGCAAGGTTCTCGTTTTTGCTTTCTGCGCCGATTACCCTGGGAGCCACGTTGTGGACGTTTCGCCATCTGGTCAAGTCGCCCCCAGCCGGCGAGCAACTGCTGATGATGGCGGTGGGTGTGCTCACTTCCGGCATCGTGGGCTATCTCTCTATTGCCTTCCTGTTGCGTTATTTGCGTACGCACTCGGTGAACCTGTTCCTGTGGTACCGGCTGGCAGTGGGGCTGCTGGTGCTGGCGGTATGGTGGATGAGGAGATAGCGTAGACAGAACCCGCCAGCAGGGTTATAATATCAGGTGTCAGAGAGGAATACCTCCGAGTACGACATGCGCCGCATTGGTAGCGCGCTGAGCGTTGTTCTCTGCATCGATGAAAGCTGCTTGCCCGAATAGAACTACGAAGACGCGCCAGTCCGAGGTTAGCCCTTAGCACGTAGTGGTGGCAAGCCGCTCTTATCGCTTGCAAAGTGAAGTAACCTCTTCTCTAACCAGTCTGCCGCCGACGCCTCCGCCAGCAGGGTGGTCACATATTGATTGAGGCTGCAACCCTCTTGCTGCGCCAGCTCTGCCAGACGGCGATGTAGATGGCGGGGAATACGTACCACAAAGCGTCCGCTGTACTCCTCCAGCTCGCCTACAGGCGGAGGCAAGGGAATGGTTTTGCCTTCTGCCAATAACCGCTCGAAGTGGTCACGCTTGACCTCCTCGAGGGCTTGCAGTGCATCTTCAAGGGTTTCACCCATTGCTGTGAACATCCACCGCCCTAGATAGGGGATACAAGCGAGGTATCCGCCTCCCTCCTCCTCTGAGAAGCGACGAATCTCTACGGGATAGTTCAGGGACATGTAGAACTCCACATCCTTCATATATTTATTCCTCCGGTAACGGCAAATTCTCCGCCTCGTAAATGTCACGTATGGCTTTCAGGGTGTTGCGGACATATACATCCCGGACCTTTCGCCCACCTACAACAGAGATGGTCAATGTGTTAAAACCGGAATTGTACGACACCCCAGTCAGCACCTCATGAGTTACGTGATATCTATGCGAACTGCCCTTCTTTACTTCCAGCCACCTGCCCAAGAAGTGTCTGACAAGGATATCAAACTCCTCCACCGGCACATCAGTTGGACAGTGCTTGCTCCATTCCAGAAAGAGCTTCTCCGCACGATTCATGTTTCACCTTATGATACCAAATATAGTATCATCTGTCAACCGCTTTTCTTGCTACTCCGGCAATAACAACCTCAGCAGCTCCTCCTCTGCCTCCTTCGTCCAGAAGCGACCGTTCTCCAGTTTAGCGTAGACGGTGGGGAACTTCTCTTTCAGTTCCACCAGCGACATCAGTGGCAGGTCAGGTATCTGCGGGAAGATGACCGTCTTGCCCGGGAAGCGTGCCTCCATCAGCGCCTTAATGCCCTCATGCGCCGCCTTCATGCCGCCTATCGCCGCCAGCGAGGCGCGAGTCTGCAACTGCCCGCTCTCCATCTGTTCCAGCGTGAGGCGGATGTCCGCCAGTGAGGAACCGCTGCTGCCGAAGAAGCGCACGCCGCGCCCGCATATCGCGTTTACGTCCAGACAGGCTTTGACGCCCCGCGCCACACCTGCGAAGATGTTATACACACCGCCATCGGCGAGCAGCTGGGCGGAGTCGGCGACCACATCCGCCACCGGAACCATGTTGACGATGTCGGTAAAGCCTTTGCCATTGGTCAGCTCCAGCAGCTTCTGGTGGAACGCCTGCGGTTCGAACTCTTTGGGGTTGAGGGTAACGAGGCGAATACCTCGCCGTTCCGCAGTGGGGGCGTATCGCTCACGCACCGCTTCGAGGCGCACGACATCCACGTCGGTCGCCACGATAAGCGATGGTGGTTCCGGTAGCTGCACCGCGCGCTGCACATGCATCTGTCCCATCGGTCCGCCTCCGCCTACTATCCAGCAGGTGCCGCCCGATAGCAGCTCGCTGCGCAAGGGGATAGCGTTCGCATCGGTAAGGTTATCGCTAAACGCACCCACTACCCACAGGTTATCGTAGTGGATGCGCCCGATGTCCAGACTCAGGCAACGCTCGAACGGGGTGCGACGCAGCACCCACAACACACCACCCTTTGCCAGCAAATCGGCGACGCCCTCTATGGCTTCCGGCGGCAACTCGCCAATACACAGGATATCGTCATAACCACCTTCTGGAGCGTGCCGGCGCGCGGCGTCTATCGTGGTCTCGTCCTCTACCAGCTCCATGCCTGTATCGGCAACCAGTCTGACCAGCTCCGCACGCACCTGTCCGCCCGCGCTCAAAGCGACCACTTTACGGGGGCGTTGGGAAGCGGTTACTGCTTCGCCCAGCGTGAACTCGGTATGCGGCACACGCTCGCCCATGATGAGCAGTGCCACGCCGTCGTGCCGGATGTGCTGACGACGCTTTTGAGAGTAGGATGCCACCACGCACGCCCACGGCTCCACCAGCGCGGCTTCCACGTACCCATCCTTGTCCTGAAGGGGTAGCAGGTAGCACCCTTCGTCGCCTTCGATAATCTCCTTGCCGATGATACCGTACTGGGTCATTGCGCCGGGCAACACGTAGCCGTAGGCGATGCTCTTTCCTTTGTAGAACACATCCGCCTGCACAATAAACCTCTGCCCGACGTGGAACCTTTGCTGCAGGTTTTTACCCACCTTCACCACCGTTCAGGAGACCTCATGCCCCAGCACAACAGGCTCTTTCTGCAGGTCGCGCCCGACGAGGCGCGGGTGCTTTTCGCCCAGAGACACCACCTTCGTATCGGACAAGCACAGTCCCAGTGCATCGATACGCACCAGCAGTTCATCGTCGCCAGGTTCGGGAACGGGAACCTCTTCGGGCTGTCCGTTCTTTCCCAGGTTCTCCAGTCCCGCTCCATACAGATGCCAGCGGAGCATCTTCTGGGGGATGGGATGCTGTGCGTTGCGGTATCTGGTCAGTTTGTCCGAATGCATGGTGCTCATCTCTCCTTACGCTACACTTTCGCGCGCGGCTTGCATTTGCGCGATGATTTGTTGTCGGTACGCCTCATCGGGGCGGGTGTAAATCCGCTCGACGTGATGAGGCGCAAGGAAGTTCGGTCCTCCCGCTGCCATTGTACCCAAAAGTATCTTCACAGTTTTCACGGTCATGGCGGTGGCGGCTATCACTTTTTGAGGCGTCTCCGCCGGGGTAATCAAACCGTGATTCTGCATGAGAATAACCTTCGGCAGGACGCCGTACTGCCGTACATACCCTTCCACCCGTCGGCGCAGCTCGCGGGCGAGGGGCAAACCGGGATCGGTGTACGGAACCCACAGCGGGGCGATACCGCACACCACGATTTCGTCGGGGAAGAGACGTCCAGCAATCAACTCCTCCGCTTGTCTGGAACATAGCAGGGCGTTCACCGCCACCGGGTGCGTATGCCCCACGAACCGGATGCCCGGCAGAGACAACAGGTAAGCGTGCAGGAAGGTCTCTACGGAGGGCATCTTTTTTTCGTTGGGGTCTACACGACCGGCTTCCAGCGCGGCGCGGGTGGCTTCATCGTTCTCTTCAGCGTGTTCCAGCGCGTGCAGGGTTTTCTGCAGGTCTACGCGCACGAAGCCGTCTTCCTCGATATCCATCAATCGCGTACCGCTGGCTTTCACGTAGAAGGACTTGCCGTCTTCCGCCAGAGCGGAGGTATTGCCTTCGCCCAATATCGCCAGTTCTCGGTGCTCCGCTCCCAGCCAGTGCGAGAGCTCCACCAGTTGTTGCAAAATGGTCATCGGTTAGGTCCTCCACGCAGATTTCGCCGGAGGGCGAGCCTTCCGATGATGTCGCCCAACGTAGCCGGAGGCTTTAGCCTGCGCCATTTCGAGGAAGCGCAACCTGAATGTCACGGCTACGGCTCGGCAGGAGACTCGCCTTCCCCAAGAATGAGATTTTACAGACCACAGCATCATTGGTCACAACCCCTGCTGCATAACTACCGCTGCTACTACGACGATGACTGTCCGCTGTTGAACTGCACCAGCTTCTCCCAGTCTATGTTGCCGTCTTGGTCGAGGAAACCGGCGGAGAAATCACGAATGAAGCGATTTATCGCCTTGTTTAGCTCTCGATCAAACGTGCGCCTGTGCTCGACGGGATAGTCACGCATCAGCCGAACAATCTTCAAGTAAAATTCGGGATCACCAGTTAACTCTTCCCAAAAAGCTTGTCCTGCGAGGATTCTGTAAGATCGCTTAGAGGTGGGTTCTGTCCGCTTTTTGCCGTATGCGGCTCCAAGAATGGGATCGAAATGCTTCCCGACCCGTCGTAGATACTGGTCAAGCCGACGGCGTAGTTCGTCGAATTGGCTATTCATCTGCCTGACCTGACTGGAATTAAACACGTTAGTGCCAGACTTAACCGCGATCGCTTTGTAGGTGGTTTCGGTTTCTATCTCAATGTCCACCCCGCTCGCAGACGATTTCTTACCTCCGCTTATCGCAAGCGCTATAGGTTCCACAAAGACTTCACCGAACATCGTTTCATCCGAAGCAGAGAGATGCTGTTTCAGCAGCTCCTCAATAAACTGGAAAATGTTCTCGACACCCAGAGCCTTGAGCAGATAAGGGTTCTTGCGCTTGAGCACGTCCATTAAACGCAGTTCGGAGAGATTAGCAATACGCTTCTCATAAAAACGCTCCAGCCCCTGCTTTATCAGGAGCTCCAGTTCGTCAGGGTTCATACTCTGTCCTCTCTTCAGCAAAAGTGTACAGGTTAGGTTGGCTCGATTCTTTCGCGACTCTCTGACGCGCTACCTGCACGTACTCCGGATTCCACTCAAAACCAATATATCTCCGGTCAAGGCGGATGCAAGCAACCGCTGTCGTGCCGGAGCCCATAAACGGGTCCAGCACTATGTCACCCGGCTCGGTGAACAGTTTGATGAACCACGCAGGAAGGTCTACGGGAAAGGTAGCGGCGTGGTTGCGGTTGTAGCACTCTGTTGCCATGTGCAGGACATTGGTGGGATAAGCCAGTTCCCTGCCTATCCAGTTGGCTACCCTTTTCCCAAAACCGCTTCCTACGCGCGATACATCGCGGCGCAGGTCGTTTTCGCTCAGTTTGCGCAGACGAGTATGGCGCCAGTCACCCATCGGAACCATCACTGCTTCCTGAAACATCTTGAATTGCTTCTGCTTGGTAAAGTGCAAGCAGCACTCCCATGCATCACGGAA
>BEHS01000237.1 GCA_002898895.1 bacterium HR16
TGGTGGGACCACTGATGGGCTTCGCGTCGATAGGAGCAGGAATAGAAGCCATCTTCGTCCGTGCGCCTGCGGTCGCGCCATCTCAACCAGCGAATACCACAGTTTCCTAGTGGTCTGTCAAGGTTCATTCTCCTGGAGGGCGAGGCTCTGTCCGAGCCGTTGGGTCTGTGGTCACGACGGAGCGCGACCCTCCAATACAGGCACGTGGAGGGCGAGGCTTCTGCCGAGCCGTACGAAGTGTCCCCGCCTGACCTCCCCGTGGACGGGGGAGTACCCCCTCCTGACCTCCCCCGTAGACGGGGGAGGAATTGCTCCCTCCCCGCGAGCGGGGAGGGCTGGGGTGGGGGCTAAACCGGCTTACCGGCAGGAGCGCACCTCAGAGCGCATCCGGGGTGAGAGAAAGTGAAACTTAACCGCAGAGAGTGCCTGCACTTTGCGCTGGTAGCAGGAGCAGGTGTGATAGCCGGTTGTCAGCCGATGCTACGTCGTGCGATGGCTCCACCGCCGCTCGTCACCGGGTTGCCGGCGCGCAAACACCTGCCCGACGACGTCCTCTGGCTCAACCGCGTGACCTTCGGCGTGACGCTGACCGAGCTGGACCGGCTGGCGGAGATGGGCAAAATCGCCTATCTTGAACAGCAGCTGCACCCCAACGAGATGGGCGAGCAATGGCTGGTACGACTGCGCCTGCGCGGCTTCGAGATATTTCAGACCGCGCCCGCCGAGCTGGGCGACCTGCCCGTGCCCGAAGTGCTGCGCCAGCTGCAGCAACATGCCATCCTGCGCGCTGTATACAGTCGCTATCAACTGCACGAGCGCATGGTAGACTTCTGGCGCGACCACTTCAACGTAACCGCCAGCAAAGGGCTGTGCGCCTACTACCTGCCCCAGTACGAGCGCGATGTGCTGCGCAAACACGCGCTGGGCAGGTTCCCCGACCTGCTGAAGGCGACCGCTCGCAGCCCTGCTATGCTCCTCTACCTGGACAACTACCGCAACCGCCGCGGCGTGCCTAACGAGAACTACGCCCGCGAGCTGATGGAGTTGCACACGCTGGGCGTGCATGGTGGCTACACCCAGAGAGATGTACAGGAAGTGGCGCGTTGCTTTACCGGATGGACGGTGGAAGAGCGGTTCCTGCGCCCACGCGGCACGTTCCGCTTTGACCACGCACAACACGATGACGGCGAGAAGCGTGTGCTCGAACGGTACATCCCGGCCGGCGGAGGAGAAAGCGACGGCGAGCGTGTGCTGGAGATGCTGGCGATGCATCCTTCCACCGCAAAACACCTTTGCAGGAAGCTGTGCGTGCACTTTATGGGGCACGCGCCGGATGCAACCGTCCACCGTCTCAGCGAGGTATACCTGAGCACCGGCGGCGACATCAGCGAGGTACTGCGCGAGCTACTGCTATCGGAAGAGTTCCTGCAATCGCCGCCTGCCTTCAAGCGTCCGTTCGACTACATGGTATCCGCCCTGCGTGCGCTGTATGCCCTGACCGATGGTAACCGCCCCCTGCAGGAGCATCTGGAGAAGATGGGGCAGCCGCTCTATCGGTGGTCCTTGCCCGACGGCTACCCACACGGTGAAGAGGCATGGAAGGGAACCCTGCTGGAGCGGTGGAACTTTGCCATCGCGCTGTGCGCCAACGAGATACGCGGCACGCAGGTAGACCTGCCTGCTCTGGTGGGCAAATTGCCCGTTACCGACGCACTGCTACAAACTATCTTCTGCCTGCCGCCCGATACACCCTCGATACGCTCCTTGCGCGAGAGGTTGCACGGCACCCTGGCACAGCAGGCAGCGTTGATACTGGCATCACCGCAGTTTCAGTGGCGGTATGGGAGGGAAACATGAAGCAAACCGATGACCGCTCGCCGACAAGGCGTCAGATAGTGCTTGGCGGAGTGTCCGCCGCGCTGGGATGGTTCCTTGGCGGCGGCAGTGCGCTGGCTCAAATCGCCTTCAAGCCCGCTCGTACCGAGTCAAAGGGTGACGTGCTGGTATGCCTGTTCCTTCGCGGCGGTGCAGATGGACTGAACATGGTTATCCCCTATGCAGAGGACGCCTATTACCGCAACCGCCCCTCGCTGGCGATACCCTCTCCCAGCGACCGTCGTCGCCCCGCGAACGAACGTGCAATAGCCCTCAATGAGATCTTCGCGCTGCACCCCGCGCTGAGACCTCTCTACCCACTGTACGCAGAGGGTAAGCTGGCAATCGTGCACGCCTGTGGTTCGGCGGAAAGGTCGCGCTCGCACTTTGAAGCCATGTCCGCGATGGAGCGAGGCGTCGCCGAGGCAAAGGCGAGCATCGGGAACGGCTGGATTGCTCGCCATCTGCTCAGCGTGCCGCGAAAAGGCTCCTCGCCCCTGCGGGCAGTGGCGTTCAGCAACGTGCTACCCGAATCTCTGCGCGGCGTTACCGATGCGGTCGTGCTGCAAACCCTCTCCGACTTTCGCCTTGCCATGCCGAAGAGTATGGGTATCACGCAAGCGGAAGAGCTACAGCATACCCTGCGCGAGATGTATGCGGGGGCGGACCGGCACGGCGTGAACCAGACCGCACGGGATACCCTGCAGGTGCTGCAAACGCTTCGGCGTGTAGACCCATCCCGTTATCGCCCTGCCAACGGTGCAGTCTATCCCGATAGCGAGCTCGGGCGTGGGCTGAAGCAAGTGGCCGCTTTGATAAAGGCACAGGTAGGGCTGGAGGTCGCCTGCCTGGATAAAGGCGGCTGGGATACGCACGTTGCGCAGGGAGGCACCGCCGGCTGGATGGCAGCGAACCTGGCCGACCTTGCCCGGAGCCTTTCTGCCTTCGCCACAGACATGGGTGGCGAGATGCGCCACATCACCCTGATAGCGATGACCGAGTTCGGCAGGCGCGTGCGTGAGAACAGCGGACTGGGTACCGACCATGGACGCGCGGGGGTGATGCTGGTGCTGGGAGGCGGTGTGCGGGGCGGTAAGGTGTATGCTCGCTGGCCCGGTCTGGAACCCCATCAGCTGGAGGAGCCCGGCGACCTGCGCGTCACCACCGATTACCGCGAGGTGCTGGCGGAGGTGGTGTGGAAACGTCTGGGTAACCCCCACATTGCGCGGGTATTTCCGGGTGTGAACGTACGGCGGTTAGGCACCTTGGGTCTGGTATAATATGAGAGGCTATGAAAACATCCCTTGTCCTGGAGATACCTGAATCGCTGAAGGCGGCGCTGGAGAGTGCTGGCTACTCATCAGCCGATTTGTCGCAGGAAGCCCTGCGGCAGCTGGCTGTCTCGCTGTACAGGCGTAAGGTTTTAACCCTGTCTCAGTCGGCACACTTAGCTCACATGAGTCTGTGGGAGTTCATTCCATATCTCGCCCAGCAGGGTATAGACATCGTTGATTACGAGCCAGAGGAGCTGGAGCACGACCTGAGGGCAATTGCATGGTCAACAAAGAGCAGAGAGCAACTGTAGCTGTCGTTGTCTCCTCAACTGCTTTTTCATTGTTACTGGAATCCCCTCCCCAACCGCATGTATCTAACTCTGTGGAAAACGCACAGAGGATGAGCAAACAATGAACGGTCAGCCAAGAGTGATTGTCTTCTCAACACCGAACTGTCCTTACTGCAACATGGCGAAGCGATACCTGCGCGAGCGGGGCATCCGCTTCCGCGACGTGGACGTGAGCCGTGACCCCGCCGCCGCGCGCGATATGGTACGCCGGTCAGGACAACAGGGCGTGCCTGTTATCGACATCAACGGCAAAATCGTGGTCGGCTTCGACCGCGCCAAAATCAACCAGCTGTTAGGACTGAAATAAACGTCATCTGGAGGGAAGCATCATGAGCAACAACACCACACCACCCATCCAGCCGCTTGGCTCGCGGGTGCTGGTGCAACCGATAGAGGAAGAGTCCCGAACGGCGGGAGGCATCTTCCTGCCCGACACCGCTAAAGAGAAACCACAGGTCGGGCTGGTGGTTGCGGTCGGCGATGATGAGGAAATCAAGGTGAAAGCGGGGGACAGGGTCATCTTCCCCAAGTACACCGGCACCGAGTTCCGCTACAACGGCGCCGACTACCTGATTATGGAATCAAGTGACATCCTGGCGAAGCTCACCGAGGGCTAAGGGAGGTGATGCGATGGAATTCAACTTCCAGCTCACCCCGTCCATCCCTGAGCAGGAGGAAGTGTACGACGTAGCGATTATCGGCGGTGGTCCGGCAGGTACCACCGCCGCCATTTACACCGCCCGCGCCAACCTGAAGACGCTGGTGATCGACAAAGGCATCGCCAACGGCGCACTGGGCATCACCAGCAAAATCGCCAACTACCCCGGCATTCCGGGTGAGATTAGCGGAGAGGAGCTGGTGCGCCGAATGCGTCAGCAGGCGGAATCGTTCGGCGCGGTGTTCGTGCAGGACCGCATCCAAGCCACCGACCTGCTGAGTGACCCCAAGGTGTTGTTCGGCAATAACGGAACCTACACCGCGAGGGCGGTGATTATCGCTACCGGTTCGATGGGGCGAGGAAACCGGGTGCCCGGCGAGGACCGCCTGCTGGGGCGCGGGGTATCGTACTGCGCCACCTGCGATGCCGCCTTCTTCCGCGATGCGGAGGTGGCCGTTGTAGGCAGCAGCGAAGAGGCGGTAGAGGAGGCGTTGTTCCTGACACAGTTCGCGAGCATGGTGCACTTCCTTTCACCCAAGCGGGAGATTCACGCCGATGCAGAGCTGGTCAAGGAGCTGACCGAACACCCGAAGGTCATCGTGTACTGGGGCGTGACTCTGCGCGAGGTGCTGGGCGAGCAGAAGGTGGAAGCCATCCGTTACCGCACGCCCATTGGCACGGAGGAGACATTGCCGGTAGATTGCGTGTTCATCTACCTGCAGGGCGGGCACCCAATTACCGATTTCCTCGGCGGGCAGCTGCCCCTCAACGAAGGCGGATGCCTGATGGTGGATTCGGAATACCAGACCGCTATCGCCGGCGTGTACGCGGTTGGCGACGTGCTGTGCAACCATGTGAAGCAGGCGGTTGTGGCTGCAGCGGAAGGGGCGGTCGCCGCGATGGCGGTGGAGAAGCACCTGCGCGGACGCAAGAAGCTGGTGGTGGACTGGTCGAAGTAGGGCATCGCCGTCAGGCGATGCCCTGTTACTCCGCCACACGTGATTTTCCGGATATGAGTAGAGCCGTTTCGCGTGCCTGTCATTCTGAGCGGAGCGAAGAATCTCGTTTTATCGCCACTCTGAGATGCTTCGCTGACGCTCAGCATGACAAAATGGACTGAAAAGCGTTGGTGCAGTCTCCCCACCATTGATGAATTTTGAAAAAATAAAGCGATTTAACCTCTCCCCCGGCCCCTCTCCTGCAAGGAGAGGGGAGCCTCGCGCCGAATGCCCCCTTCCCTCGTAGGGAAGGGGGACAGGGGGTTAGGTTGAATACACCTCGCCTCCAGGACCCCTCCCGAAGCTGCGGGAAAGGAGATGAGGGAATAAATACGACTATTTTTTCAAAATTCATAAATGGTGGACTAAGGTGAGGATAAACCTGTCTTCACAGGTTTTTTAATCCGCGCAGGCGGATTTTGCCCTGCCCATAGCCCATGATTTATGAATTTTGAAAAAATAAACGTATTTATGTTATGCTACTGGTGGAGGTGAGAAGGATGTCACGCCGCCTGCATCTCCACCTGACCGATGAGCAACGTCGCGAACTTACCGGGGCACGCGACCACCATCCCAAGCCCTATGTCCGCGAGAAA
>BEHS01000238.1 GCA_002898895.1 bacterium HR16
ATGCGGGTGTTTCCGCAGGCAGGTGGGGCAGTATCTTCGCCATGATGTGCTGTTTCGGCATCAGTCCTATCAGACGCTCACGGGCGAAACCGCGCGTGAACAGAATGAGGGTGGGAATACCCTGAATACCGTAGGCGTTGGCGGTGATTGGGTTCTCGTCGGTGTTCAGCTTGACCACCTTCAGCCTGCCCTGATATTCGCGGGCTATCTCCTCCAGAATCGGAGCAAGCATCCGGCAGGGTGCGCACCACGGCGCCCAGAAGTCCACCAGCACCGGAATGTCCGACTCCAGCACCTCTTGCTTGAACGTGCTCGCGTTCACGTGCTTGATGAGTCCGCTCTCCGCATGGTCAGACGCCTGCTTCCGTCCAAACAGCCCGAATAAACCCATATGCTCAACCTCCTTGTCAGGGTGATTTCGTGTTGTGCCACAGTATTAGATACGCTTTACGCAGGGGAGGATTCGCGGTAGAATAGGGGTGGAGGTTAGCGTAGAAATGAAGGCAGACATGCTGTTACAGCAGATAAAAGGCGGTCTTGTCGTCTCGTGCCAGGCGCCGGAAAGCACTCCATTGGGACAGCCGGTGGTGCTGGCGGCGATGGCGGAGGCGGCGGTACGCGGCGGCGCGGTGGGCATTCGCGCGAACCTGCCGCAAAATATCCGCGCCATCCGCGAACTGGTGCAGGTGCCGATTATCGGCATCTACAAGCAGGTTTTGCCGGACTATCCAGTGTACATCACCCCTATCTTTGAACATGCTCGCGCGGTCGTGGAGGCGGGCGCGGACATCGTAGCAATAGACGCCACCGCGCGCGAACGCCCAGAGCCCTTGCCGGAGCTGATACGGCGTATTCATGAGCAACTCGGCGTGCCCGTCATGGCGGACATCTCCACGTTAGAAGAGGGCATTGCCGCCGCGGAGATGGGCGCAGACCTGGTGGCAACCACCATGTCGGGATACACTGCTTATACACAGCACCGTCGTGCGCTGGGGGCGGATATCGCGCTGGTGGCGCAGCTGGCGCAGAGGGTATCTGTGCCGGTAATCTGCGAAGGGCGCATCTCCTCACCGGAGGATGCCCGGCTCGCGCTGGAGGCGGGGGCATGGGCAGTGGTGGTGGGTACCGCAATTACGGCGATAGACCAGGTGACGGCGCGTTTCGTGCAGAGGATGTATCAGCAGGTTTCACTCAACGACAGGCCCTGAGCAGGGTATAATCATTCAGCGGGTGAATGAAAAGTGAATGGCGTTATACAGCAGGCAAAACGCATCATCTGCGAAGAACTGTCTGGCGCGGGCTACAGCGTGAAGCGTGTCCTGCTGTTCGGTAGCCGCGCACGTGGGAACGCCGATTCGCACAGCGATTGGGACTTTTTCGTCATAACGGATAGAGATTTGCCACTTTCTCAGTGGCGCAAGGTGTCCACGCGCATGCGCCGACGATTTGTCCAGGCGGGATTTCGAGGGGATGTATTCTTCCAGTCGGAAGCGTCTGTGGCGCAAAGGAAGAATAATCCGGGATATTTGACCTACTATGCTACAAAAGAGGGTGTCGAGATATGACTGACGACCCGGTGCATCAGTGGCTAACCAAAGCGGAGCACGACCTGAAAATAGCCCGTGATGAGCTGGCTACCGAGGAACCCGTGACAGATATGGTGAGTTTTCACGCCCAGCAAGCGTGCGAGAAGTGCCTGAAGGCGTTCCTTATTTTTCACGGTAAAGAGTATCCTCGTACACACGACCTATCTGACCTGATTGCGCGCTGTGAAGCAATAGACGCCGAGTTCGCCCTTTTGGCAGAGTGGGGTGTTGACGAACTGACGGATTACTCGGTGAGCGTACGGTATGGCGAGCCTTTTGAGATGCCTTCCCTTTCCGATGCGCAAGAAGCGTTAGTACTGGCAGAGCGCGTCCTGAGGTTTGTCAAGGATAGGATGTGAGTTTCCCCCTGCAGGAGAGTAGCAACGGGAGGAAGAACATCTTGTCATCCTTTGCCAGGGGTTTAGGCGGTACTCTGCGCATTAAATCGATTCATTGCTGACTGCACGCCCTCTGCAATTGTCACTTCCACCGCATCTGCAGCGCGTTGTAATGCTTCCTCGATAATCGGTTGCTCCTGAGGCAGGAAGCGCGACAGCACATACTCCACCATCTGCCCCGGCGGCGGATTGCCGATACCCACGCGCACGCGCGGAAACGCCTGCGTGCCCACGCACTGGATGAGAGAAGCCAGCCCGTTGTGCCCGCCGTCGGAGCCGGAGGGACGGATGCGGATTCTGCCCGTCGGCAGAGCTACATCGTCCACAATCACCAGCAGGCGAGCGGTCTCCAGCGGGTATCTCTGCAACAGGGCGCGCGCCGCCTCTCCGCTACGGTTCATGTAGGTCATCGGTTTTGCCAGCAGCACAGGAATATCGGCTATCTTCCCCAGGCCGTAATGGGCATGGTCGCGGTGCAGGTTCAGGCGGATTCGATGGCGGCTGGCGAGGATGTCTATCACATCAAAGCCAATGTTGTGCCGGGTGTGGGCGTACTCCGCACCCGGATTGCCCAGCCCCAGCACAATCCACTCAGGAGTTATTTGTGGACCCCGTTTGCCGAACCATGACCGCATGTCGCTACGAGTTCCTCGTGCGCACCAGCTCCGCTTGCCGTTCGAACAGCACGCTGACCGAGTCGTCGTTGTGGATGCGCAGAATCGCCTCAGCGAGCAGGGGCGCCACCGACAACACGGTAATCTTTTCGTTCATCTTGTCGGGCGTCACCGGAATGGTATCGGTGACAATGAGCTTGCGGATAGGTGAGTGCAGTATCCGTTCCGGGGCGTTGCCGGAGAGCACCGCGTGTGTGCAGCAGGCAATGACCCCCGTCGCGCCACGCTCCATCAGCGCCTCCGCCCCCTGTACCAGCGAGCCGCCCGTATCCACCATATCGTCGATCATGATGGCGGTCTTGCCTTCCACGTTGCCCACCACTTCCATCACTTCCACCTTGTTCGGTTCGGGACGTCGTTTGGCGATGATGGCGAAGGGCACGTCCAGCATCTCCGCCAGCACCTTAGCGCGAGGAGTCCCCGCCACGTCCGGTGAGACCACCACGCAGTTCTCGTGCGCTAAACCGGACTCGATAAGGTATTCCCCGATGATTGGACCGGCGTAGAGGTGGTCTACCGGCAGGTTGAAGAACCCCTGTATCTGCTGGGCGTGCAGGTCTACGGTAAGAATACGGTTAGCTCCCGCCACCTCCAGCAGGTTGGCAACCAGACGGGCGGTTATCGGCTCGCGCGGTTTGACCTTCTTGTCCTGTCGGGCGTAGCCGTAGTAGGGCATGACGCAGGTGATGCGCCTTGCCGAGGCCCGACGGAAGGCGTCCAGCATAATCAGCAGTTCCATCAGGTTCTCGTTGACGGGGGCACAGGTTGGCTGCACGATGAACACGTCCAGCCCCCGGGCGTTCTCTCCGACCTGTACCCGTATCTCCCCGTCCGAGAAGCGCGAGACCAGTATCTGCCCCAGTGGTATCCCCAAACAGTCCGCAATGTTTTCTGCCAGCAACGGGTTGGCGTTGCCGGTGAAGATGCGCATACGGTCTTTGTTCATAGGTTATCCCTCAGATGAAGATTGTTCCCGTCGTCGTTTCGCCCACTCCTCTTTCACCACCTGTCGGCATCGGGCGATTGCCAGCGAATCCGGCGGCACATTCTCGTTGATTGGCGAGGCGGCAGCAACGTATGCGCCATCGCCTATCTCCACCGGCGCGATCAGCGTGGCGTGAGAGCCGATAAAGCAGCCCTTGCCGATGATGGTGCGGTGCTTGCGCTTGCCATCGTAGTTGCAGGTGATAGTGCCTGCACCGATGTTAGTGTTTGCGCCAACATGCGCATCGCCTACGTAGGTGAGGTGCGCCATGCTGACGTTCTCCTCGATCACTGCGTTTTTTACTTCCACAAAGTCGCCGATCTTCGTGCCGTTGCCCACCACAGTGCCCGGACGCAGGTTGGCAAACGGACCCACGCGCACCCCGTCGCCCAGACGACATTCTACCACCTGCGAAGCCAGCACGATGGTGCGGTTGCCAATCTGGCTGTTCTCGATACGCGCCATCGGTCCGATTTCGCACTCCTCGCCGATGGCAGTGTTGCCCAGAATGTAGGTGTTCGGATGAACGGTGGTGTCCTGCCCGATTTGCACGTCGGCATCGATATAGGTATTCGCCGGGTCTACGATGGTCACACCTGAGAGCATCAGTTTCTCCAGAATACGCCGGCGCAGGCGTGACGCCACATCTGCCAGCTCTACACGGGTATTCACTCCCAGCGTCACCTGCCAGTCGTCGGCGACTACCGCTTCCACCGACTGACCTTGCTGAGTGAGCAGTGCGATCACATCGGTCAGATAGTATTCACCCTGCGCGTTGTTGGGGCGAACCTCTTGCAGTGCGTCAAACAGGGCAGGGGACTTGAAGCAGTAGATAGAGGTGTTGATTTCGCGCACAGCCAGCTGCTCGGGGGTGGCGTCTTTTGCCTCCACCACGCCCAGCACCTTACCGCCGGGGTCGCGCAACACACGCCCGTACATGCCCGCATCGTGAGGCAGTATCGCGCTTAACAGGGTGGCTAGTGCACCGCTTTTGCGATGATGTTCTACCAGTTTGCACAGAGTATCGCCGTCTATCAAGGGTGTGTCACCCGGCAGCACCAGCAGATCGCCCTCGTAGCCGTCCAGCAACTGCCTTGCGCTCATGACGGCATGTCCCGTGCCAAGCTGCTCCTCTTGCAGGGCGAACTCGCATTGTCCGTGAAAAGCCTCCTGCACGCGCTCCGCTTCGTGACCGACAACCACAATGATACGAGATACTCCCGCCGATTTGCAGGCGTCCAAAAGGTATGAGAGCAGTGGTTTCCCGCACAGGGGATGGAGCGGTTTGGGCAGACGGGATTTCATTCGGGTGCTTTTGCCAGCCGCCATGATGACGGCGGTCAGAGAAGGTTTGCTCACGCCTATCCTCCACAGAGATGCGCCACCCATCCGGGTGGTGATAACGCTATTTAGCGATAACATGTTATCACCAATCACCCCCTTTGGTCAAGGGGATAAAGGAGAGCGGGGGATTGTACAACAATCTCCTTATGGTAAAATGGAGTTGGGATGAGACTATGAAGCGAGCTGCCGTTGTTGTATGGGTAGTAAACATCATTCTGGCGATTGTTGTTGCCGGGTTGTGGTGGGTGCAACCGCGGCAACACGATACAACGTCCGGAAGCGACAGGATTCCTTACAGCGTCCAGCAAGTCTATGACCAGCTGCGCGCTGCCAAGATGTATCACGGCAATCCCGCCCGCAGGTGGATTGCGCTCACCTTCGACGATGGTCCGCATCCTTATCATACGCCTATTCTGCTCAGGACCCTGCGTCGGTTAAAAGTACGGGCTACCTTCTTTGTGGTGGGCAGGAACGTTGACCGCTATCCCTACCTGGTGCGCCAGATGGTGAGAGATGGGCACGAAGTGGAAAACCACACCTACAACCACCTGCGTCTGAGCCGATTGCCTTTGGGAATTGTACAGGAAGAGATAGAAGCGGGGGCAGCGGCGATATGGCGCGCTACAGGACATATCCCGCGCTTTGTACGTCCGCCCGGCGGCATGGTCGACCACTCGGTGCGGCAGGTTGTCCAACTCGATGGCTATGTGACGGTCATGTGGACAGCAGACCCTGCTGACTATGAGCGCCCGGACGTG
>BEHS01000239.1 GCA_002898895.1 bacterium HR16
GATAACGGCAGCAATCTGCTCCCACGCTTCCCGGAACAGTGCCTCTACCGCTTCTGCATGATTATACGGGGCAACCAGCGTGTGCTGGGTCAACTCGGCGGGGATTCCCGCGCTGTCAGGCAAGGCGAAGGTGGCGACTCCCGATCCTGCTTTCGCCAGCAGGTGGTCGGCGTGCCCGTGATAGTTGCCCTCGAACTTGAGTATTTTGGGGCGTCCTGTTGCGGCGCGGGCGAGGCGTATCGCGCTCATCGTCGCCTCGGTGCCCGAGTTCACGAAGCGCAACATCTCCACCCAGGGCATCGCCCGGACAATCTCCTCTGCCAGCAGGATTTCGCCCTCGTGTGGCGCACCGTAGCTGGTTCCTCTTGCTGCTGCCTGCTTGATGGCTTTTACCACCGCAGGGTGGCTGTGCCCTAAAATGAGCGCGCCCCAGGAGCAGACGTAATCGATATAGCGGTTGCCGTCCACGTCGGTGAGCACTGCGCCCTTTGCAGAGCGGATGTAAAAGGGGATGCCGCCTACCGCACGGAACGCCCGCACGGGGCTGTTCACGCCGGCGGGCATCAGTTGTTGCGCCTTAGCATACAGCTGATTTGACTTTTCGTGAATCATCTCCGTTGTTCTGCCAACAGTGTAGTTGAATACATTATACCTCAGGGGACGGTGAGCATCCTGTAGAGGGAGAGGTATTAGACGCGCATGAAGATTTCAATGTGGCACACGTGTACGGCTAAAGCCGTTCCCTTTGTAAACGAAACCCTGCCTTCGCAGGATTATGAGCCAGCACAAGCTGGCTTCGTTTGAGAAGGTGCGGCTTTAGCCGCAGACAGGCCGCGCCGTTGGGTGAGGGAGCACCCCAAGCCTGTGTGAGTTTTAAACCGCTACCAGTCCATACCCTCTGCTTCGCGCCTCCTCCGATACATAGGGGCATAGCGGGTCGCTCTCCAGCGGGTCACCCGTGTAGGCGAAGGCGCGTGCTCGCGAGCCTCCGCATACCTTGCGATAATCGCAATACCTGCATTTGCCTTTCAGCTGATCCACGTCCCGCAGAGACTGGAAGAGCGGGGAGTACCGGTAGATATCCACCGGGCTTTGCTCGCGCACATTGCCCGCTTTTCGCGGCAGGAACCCCGAAGGGTATACGTCCCCTACGTGCGAAACGAACATGATGCCCGCGCCGTCCCGAATGCCGAAGCCGCGCCGGATGGTTTCGGCGATGCGGTTGGGTTTCTTGGACAGGTCGTGTTGCAGGGCAACGCGGCGGTAGTGCGGCGCCTCGGTGGTTTTGATGTCCAGCTTGCCTTCGTTCGCCTTTTCGAAGAGCCACTCGCAGAGGCGTTCGCTGTGCTCAGGGGAAATCTCTTCCAGCCCTTTGCCTCGCCCTACCTGAATCAGGAAAAAGAGGCTCCAGCGCGCCGCGCCCAGGTCGGTAATCGGGTCGTAGACGGCGGGCAGGTCATCAGCAGTCTGTTCACAGACAAGGGTGTTGACCTGGATCGGCAAGTCCGCGTCACGCGCCCATTGTGCTGCGCGCACCGTCTGGTCAAAGCTGCCCGGCACCTGACGGATGCCGTCGTGTCGTTCGGCAGTGGAGCCGTCGATGCTCAGCGCCATCATCCAGATGCCCTCTTCTTTGAATCGGCGCACGATGTCGGGAGTGAGGGCATAGGTTCCGCTGGGCGTGATGGCGACGGTGAAACCCCGTTCGCGAGCGGCGCGCACCAGTTCCCACAGGTCGGGACGCTTCAAGGGGTCGCCCCCCGTAATCACGATATGGGGCAGGGGATTGCCGAACGCGGTCAGCTGGTCTAACAGCCGAAACCCCTCTTCGGTAGTCAGCTCATCGGGATGGCGGTTTGGCACCGCCTCTGCACGGCAGTGGCGGCAAGCCAGTTCGCACGCGCGGGTGAGCTCCCAATATACTAACAGCGGTCGCTGAGTGATGTCCAGCATGGTCGTTTACCCCCAGGTTTGTAGAAATTCCTCCATCGGTTGGTACATGGCGGTGTAGATAGGCGTATCGCGCAGGGTGTACCGACGCGCCTCGGTAGAGCGCAATGCGCTCACCAGCTCCGAGAACTGCGGCAGGTTGTCGGTTTCGTAAACCACCACGAACTCCTGATCCTGCAGTCCGGTGGAGTAGAGCAGTAACTGGGTAATCTCAGGATACTGTCTGCCGACCTTAATGTGTTCGTTCATCATGCCCTGTCGCGCGTCCTTGCTCATTAGGTACCAATCGGATGTCTTGGCGAATGGGTACACAATGAGGTAAGGTTTGCGCGTGTCGTCGAAGGGGCTGAGCTCCTGCTCTGACTTGCCCGGTGCGTAGACGGAGGGGCGCGTAAAACCCCACAGAGTGTTCACGGGCTGAACGAACTCGCGCCAGCCTGCGGTCACCTTCGCGTAGCGCAAAAAGAACCGGCTGGCGACCTCAGATTGCTCCGCGAGGACCGCACTCCACAGGATGAAGTCCGCTTCAGGGCGGGCTGGAAAAACGGTGTAAGTGTACATCCGCTCGCCCAGCGATTGCGCCTCCTCCACCATGCGCTGGAGGAAGTCGTGCCGTTTTGAGCGGTCCTGCTCCCAGTATTCCTCCGTAAAGGCGAAAACGCCGTAATGGTTCAGCTGCCTTTCAGCCATTCTGCTGCCTCCTTCGCCAGATAGGTGATAATCAGGTCTGCTCCCGCACGGCGGAACGCCATCAGCATCTCCAGCCCCACCGCGCGTTCGTCTATCCAACCCTTCTCGGCAGCAGCTTTGAGCATCGAATATTCACCGCTCACGTTGTATACCGCCAGCGGCACCTCTACCGCCTCGCGCACGAGGTGTACCACATCCAGATACGCCAGCCCCGGCTTCACCATCACAATATCCGCGCCCTGTTCCACGTCGGCAATCACCTCGCGCACCGCCTCACGGGCGTTGGGCGGGTCCATCTGGTAGCTGCGCCGGTCGCCGAACTGCGGGGCGGAGTCCGCCGCTTCACGGAACGGCCCGTAGAAGGCGGACGCATATTTCGCGGAGTACGCCATAATCGCGGTTTCGGTGAAGCCCGCTTCGTCCAGTTTTTCGCGTATCGCCTGCACCTGTCCGTCCATCATCGCGCTGGGAGCCACGATATCCGCTCCCGCTTCTGCGTGCGCCAGCGCCATCTCCGCCAGAATAGACAGTGAGGCGTCGTTATCCACGTAGCCATCCTCGCGCACAATGCCGCAGTGTCCATGTTCGGTATAGGCGCAGACGCATACGTCGGTGATAACCACCATCTCGGGGTTCGCCCGCTTGATGGCACGAATCGCCTGCGGCACCACGCCGTCGCGCAGCGTTGCATAACTGGCGTGAGCGTCCTTGTAACCGGCAATGCCAAACAGTAGCACCGCCGGCACACCCAGCGCGGACAGCTGTTCTACCTCTGCAGGCAGAAGGTCTACGCTCAGGCGGAACTGCCCCGGCATCGCGCCAATTGGTTCGCGACGACCTGTTCCCTCCTGCACGAAGAGGGGATAGATGAAATCATCGGGCGACAGAGTGTTTTCCTGTACCATGCGCCGCAGGCTCTTCGTGCGACGTAAGCGTCGCAAACGGTAAGTGGCATCAAGCGTTCGTTGCTGTGTGAGCATGTGCCATCGCCTCTTCCAGAATTGCTTGAATCAGTCCTTGTATCGTATGTTCATTCGCCACGCGGGCGGGCTGGTAGCCCATCTCACGCACCGCTTCGGCGGTAATCGGTCCAATACAGATCAGGGGCACGGTTGCCAGCCAGTCGGACCGTCCAGCCTCCTCCAGCATCCGTGCCAATGAGCGTACTGTGGACGGGCTCGTGAGCGTAATGTAGTCGGGCGCAGGCAGGATGGCAATATGCGCCTTTGCCTCTTCCACGCCCTGTTGTACCCGATAAGCAGCGACCTCTACAACCTCTGCACCGCGTTGGCGCAGCTCCTCCGCCATCGCTTTGCGCGCGATGTCTGCGCGGGGCAGTAAGATACGCAACCCTTTCACCTCGCCCAGCGCGTCGGGCAGGGCATCGGAAATGAATTCATCCGGTATGGCATCCGGAGCACGACACGCCTTTTCCAGTGCCCTTGCGGTAGCGGGACCGATGGCTGCCAGCCTGCACCTCGCGAGAGCAGATACCGGAACCCCCAGCTCGCCCATCCGCCCGATGAAGCTGCGCACGCCGTTCACACTGGTGAACACCACCCAGTCAAACCGCTCCAGTGAACGAATAGCCTCATCCACCGGTTGCCAGCGCTCGGGGGGCAGGATGGTGATAGTGGGGAGCACTATCGGCTCCGCACCGAGCGCGCGCAGCTGAGTCGCCAAATCCTCTGCCTGTTCCGCAGGACGGGTAATCAGCACCCGCTTGCCCTGCAAAGGCAGGCTCATCTCCAGCCCTCCAGCAGCCTCGACGCACCGCGAGCCAGCAGCTGTCTCGCCAGCGTTGCTCCCAGCGTCTCCGCCTCTGAGGCTCTGCCTTCTATCGCGTCTCGAATCGACTCGTGCCCCTCCGGGTCGGTGACCAGCGCGTTCAGGGTGAGGTAATCTCCCTGCACTTCAGCATACGCGGCAATAGGTACCCGACAGCCTCCCCCCAGCGCGTGTAGCAGAGCGCGTTCGGCGGTTACCGCCTGGCGAGAGGGCAGATGGTCCAGTTTTTGGAGCATCTCCACAGTGGTCGTATCGTCCGTGCGGCACTCCAGCGCAAGCGCGCCCTGTCCGGGGGCGGGTAGTATCTGCTCGGTGTCGAACAGGTAAAGGCTCATATCCACACCTTCGGGCGTGGTCAGGGTGGTGTCTTCAGGCATCTCAAGGAACCCCAGCCTCTGCAACCCTGCCGCGGCGAGTACGATAGCGTCGTATGCCCCTTCGCGCAGCTTGCGGATGCGTGTATCTACGTTCCCCACCAGCGGCAGGTACTGCAGGTCGCGCCGCAGCCGTCGCAGTTGCGCAGAACGGCGCAGACTTCCCGTTCCCACACGGGAACCCACAGGCATCTCTGAGAACGTCACTCCTCGGGATATCAGCACGTCCCGCGCATCCGCCCGGGGAGGTATCGCTGCAAGCGTTAATCCTTCCACCTGCTGGGTAGGCAGGTCCTTCAAGCTATGTACCGCCACGTCTATCTGCCCCTGACGCAAAGCCTCTTGCAGTTCCCTCACAAATGCACCAACCACCTCGCGCTGCTGGCGGTCACCGCTGGTGCGGATCACAACGGTTTCAATGCGCAGGTCGGGATACTGCTCACGCAGTGCCTGCACTACCGACGCGGTTTGCGCCTGCGCAAGTGCGCTCCCTCGTGTGCCAACGCGCAAAGTACCGCTTTTTGGCAGGAGGCTCACTGCTCCTCCTCCGACGAGGTGACAGCAGCAAGTACAGGTTCTTTTTGTTCCAATCCAAACAAGCGAGCGAATATCAGCAGTGCGTCATCCTCATCAAGGATGTTGCGCAGCTCGGAAACGGGATGATGCAGAATCTGCTTCACAATGCGGGCGGTCATCTGGTCGATAATTCGCTTCTGGTGTTCGCTCAGACTGCCCAGTTTGGGCATTGCCCATTCTATCTGTTGCCGGCGTATTTGCTCGGCGCGCTCCTGCAGTGCCGCAATGAGGGGGGCAGCGCCGCGCGTGTGCCACCAGCTCAGGTAATCCTCCATCTCCTCCTCGATGATGCGCAGAGCGGCGGGTACTTCGCGCTCGCGTGCCCTGTAATGCGCGTCGGACAGCGCTTTCAGGTCCTC
>BEHS01000240.1 GCA_002898895.1 bacterium HR16
GCACCCGAAATCTGTGTGCGCTGGGCGGAATCGCCCGTGGGTGCGTGGAGCGAGCCACAGACCGTGTACCGCTGTCCCGATGTAAGGAACGGACAACACGTCTTCTGCTACGCAGCAAAGGGACACCCCGAGCTCTCCGCGCCCGATGAATTGCTGGTCACCTACGCCACCAACTCTTTCGAGATGAGCGAGGTGCTGAACAACGCGGAGCTGTACGTGCCTCGCTTTGTACGATTGCGTTTCTTACGGTGAACGCGCGTTGCACTTGTGCGTTAAGCGTGATTTTTAGCTTCTTAGCCAGCTGGAGGGCGAGGTCCCGTCCAGGCCGTCCATTTTGGTCGCGACGGAGCGCGACCCTCCAGGAGTGGCATGCCGAGTGTTATGCACGCTCGCTCGGAAGAGCAGTTCCTGTGTTTCTCTGACGAAAGTCGCGGAAGCGGTGGAAGGTGAGGAAGTTCGCGTCGTGCTGGTTGTGTGCTCCACCCATACCGTCGTCGTACGCGGTACGCGAGACAGCGATCAGGTCATGCCCCTCGATGAGCCAGTCCACATACTGAAAAGCGTGCTTTTCAGGGTCCGGGTGATACAGAAGAATGGTCCGCACCTCCCAGTGACGCAGGTCGTGCGAACAGACGAGCGCAAGGGTGTTGCGTGCGCGCTCTACCGGGAAACTCCGGTGCTTTTCCGGCACGTAGTTGCTCAACGACCAGTAAAGGTGCGATATCGGGTCATACCGAATGGTGAACTTTTTGCATCCGCCCGGGAAATCGATAAAATCGGTCTTGGGGTCAAAGGTAGCACGCGTACCGTCCTCGCTGATGGAAATAACAGCGGCCTTTTCGGGATGCTCGCGGTAGTCCACTCGCAAGATGTTTGCTATTTTCCCTTCGGGAGTCACCACCGCGTTGCCCTCCAGCCAACCGCCGAACTTGCCGTCCAGCCACTCAGGATAGCGTGCCAGCCGATTACTGAACGTCCAGCTATCCGCGCGAAGCAGGTCGGCGTGGATGGGGGCGGACATCATGAAGGCGCGAAAGTGCTTCGCCCAGCCACCCCCGCCCATCGTATCCTCCATCGCCCGCCACAATCTGCCCCGGTGAACCACCACAGGAACCGGCGCGCAGTGATAGCGAGCGTCGTCCAGCAACAGACCGCTTGTTCTGTCGCGCGGCGTTGTCCACGTCCTACCACCGTCTTCGGAACGGCGAATCACCACAAACCCCTCTTGCCGACTGGTTCCTATCAGATACAGACACCCCTGATGCACAAACAGCGTAGACCAGAACTGCCCCTCTATCTCGGCACGCTTCTGCCATGTTGCGCCCCTGTCGGTAGAACCGAAAACCATCGTGTGGTCCTCGTTCGTGCCCGGTCCAAACAGGTCATGCGAGGCAACGTATTCCCCGTTCGGCAGGACGGCAATACTCGGCGAGCCGATGTAACAACGTGTGCTCGCCGGAGAGTGATTGATAACAACACCGGGCACCCCAAAACCCACTGGCTAACCCTCCTCCAGCACCACCATCTGATGACCGCGCACTTCGGGCACAGTTATGCACAGATACTCCCCGTCGGTCTGGAAGGGTATCTCCTCACGCTGGGGAGCCAGATAGACACGTTTGGGCGTGCTCGTGCGCAACCGTAATGGGATATTGTAGAGCGGTATGACGTCCTCCAGATAGTCCGCCGCCAGTGTACGCCGTTCAGGGACGTAGTGTAACAGGTGTACCACCGAACGCCGGTGGGCAGACTGGCGGTTCCACGTAACCTGCAGTGTGCTCGGCGCATCGGCGACCACCAGTGGATTGGGCAGCAGCAGATTCAGCGCGTTCAATACCAGCTGCTTATAGAAAGGCATTCCATACTGCGCGAAAGTGCTGAAAACAGGGTGCGCCAGGTACACCACGCGCCCTTTCCTCAACGCCGCCGGAAGTTCCGAGCGTCGCGCTACCGGTGTGTGCGCATGGCTGCAGAAGTGCCGGTAGGTGCGGTTGAAGTAAGGTTCCCAGATTTCGGCAAGCACCTCTGCCCCCTCTGCAGGCGACACTTTCTGTCCGCGCAGGTACATCACATATTGCGTATCGGCAATACCCTCTGCCAGCGCGCCCAGCACACGCACGAAATCGGGTGAGTAGGGCAGCTCCCCCTTGTAAACCGCCGGAAAGCGGTTCAGCGCGAAACCGGAGCCGTCCTCGTGCAATCCCGACCGCCCCGTACACAACAGCGCGCCTCCGGCATCCAGATACGCCTGCACCTTCTGCACCAGCGTATCGTTTAGCACCACCTCGTCGGGCAGGATTACCACGCGGTAGCGGCTCCAGTCGCTCTCGCCGTCGATGAAGTCGAACTGATGCCTGCCTTCCTGCAGGATGCGATATGCTCCCAGATTCGCCGGAGGAATCCGTACATGTTGAGGCTGCAAAACTTCTGCATTGAACACCCCCACCTCGGTAACCGGCTCCGCCCCTGCGCACCACTCTTCGCGCTCCTCTACCTGTGCGTACACCGAGCCGATGAGGTCGTAGGTTGCCGGGTCCAGCCTGCCCGATGGGTGCAGCTGGTCGCCGATACTGCACTTCGCACCCAGCGCGAGCATCTGGAAGCACTCGTACTCCAGCGCGGCGCGGGGCTTGTAGCTGTTGAAGTGTCCCCATGATACTGCGAACTTGCCCGTCATCCCCAGGCAATCCAGCCCCAGCGTGCGTGCATAGCGCATGGTAATCGGGAAGTGTGCGTAACCCCACCCTCCCGACGGCAGGGACTCCAGCTCCAGATGAGTATAGGTATGCAGGCTGGGGCGGATGGACGGGTTGATATGCCCCGCATTGAAGAAAATGGTGCATTGCTTGTTACGAGCGCGCACCGCCGAAGTGAGGCGTTCTTTTGTGCGGTTCACCAGCAAGTCTCGCATCGCTTGCTGCGCTTTCGGGTCTGCGGGGTCCCAGCCCTGCCGTTCGAACTCCTCCAGCGCCCATACGCTAAACACCTCGTTCTGGAAGATAATGTCAAAGAATATGCCGTCAACTTCATCACCGAATCGCTGTAGCACCTCGTCGGTCTGCTCCACCACATAGTCGATGTAGGGGGAGGCGAAGCAGAGCTTATGCCAGCCGGGCTGTAGCGGCGGCGGACCTGAGCGTTTGCCCTGCGCATCCACTTCCAGCCACTCAGGATGCGCTCTTGCCATGTACTCATCCCAGCCGACGGTGATGTAGATAGGGCAGCGAATATCGTGCTTGCGACATGCCTCTATCTGCAAGGCAAGCAAGTCACAGGTCAGGTGCGGATGTCTGTTCGGAAAGCGCGTTTCATGGTAAATCCAGCCGTGATGGCATCGGCTGAACAGCGTCACCGAGTTCACATGTGCTCGCTTCAGCGTGTGCACAAACTCTTCGGCGTTAAATTCGGAGCCTACACCCGGGATTTTCTCTGAGGTGTGAAAGTCCAGATGCACCTGTCGGAAACGCAGTTCTTGCATGGCCATCCTCCTTATATCACCGACACAGCCAGAATGCTTATCGTAAACAGCACCAGCAACAGTATTCCATCCGCAGCGGTGCGCAAATGCGCCGGGAACAGACTGCGCCACCCGATGACAAACGCCAGCACGATAGGCGTCAGGGCAGGATACAGGTAACGCCCCTGGGTCTGGAAGTAGGTCAAGATGAAGCGCACAAAAGCTCCGGCAACCAGCAGGAACACCACGCCCGCCACCGCCCACCAGCGAACCGCCCCCTCTGCGAACGTCCCCCTCTCGCGCCACATCACCAGCGCAAAGCCCAGCAGGGTCAACAGATGCCACACACCCAGCACCAGGTACACCCGGTCGGGCAGGAAGTTGGGAAGCCCTTTGGAGGCGGTCTGTGGCGTGCCGTAGGCGAACCAGAAGGAGCGGTACGTCCAGCCTGCCACCAGCTGCAGGTATTCCGTCATGGTGGCTCCTCCTTTCAGGAACTGCTCGGCGCGGGCAGTGCCGGCAAAGGTGCGTTCAAATGCCTTGAGCAGTAAGGGGTCATCATACAACTGCATATTCCGCACGAACCAGGGGAACATCAGTGCCAGCGCAATGCCCACACTGACCAGCATTCCTAACCATACCCGTGTATGGCGCGTGCGGGGAACCAGCAGCCATCCCACCACCATCGCTGGTATCAGCAGCAAGGCGGTCACCTTCGTCAACCCTGCCAGTCCCGCCCACAGCCCCATACGCAAAGCAATCCAGCGCGAAGGCTTTGACTGGGTGTACAACAGAGCGAACTCCGCCAGCACCAGTGCGAACAGCAGGTTGGTCAGCGAGTCGTTATTCACCGCCGAGCATATCGCCACGTGCATCGGCAAGAGGGCGGTCACCCCGGCAGAGGCAAACGCCACAGCGGGCGATTCGGGCATGAGAACGCGCGCAATGCGATACACCGTGAACACCAGAAGAATCCCGAACAGCATGGAGAACATTCGCACCGCACGGGCGGGCGGAATGGGTAGCCAGCTGCCCACTTTCCACACCTGCGCCGCCAGCGTGTAGTACAGGGGGGGCTGATGCGCCTCATAGCCCGCGCCTGCGTAGCCCTCGAAACGCGGAAGCCTGCCCTCCTCCGCCACGTAGCGCACGTAGGAGAGATGTGCGCCCTCATCCGGGGTGTGAAAGTAACCGTTCTGCCCAATCGGCGTGCGGAAATTGAAGAGCAAGCTGAAGACCACAAATACCGCCACAATCGCCCACAGCAGAGCAGGCGACAGAGTCTGCGGTTCTTCGCCCGTCACTTTCGCCTTCGCACGCCGCCTGCGGGACACGGCTACAGCTCCACTACCTGCGCGGTCTCCATGCCGTCCAGTGCGCGGATTTCCGCCAGCAACGAGGCGTCGATGGGGTCATCCACCATCAGCACCATCAGCGCTTTGCCGCCTACTTTCTCGCGCCCGAGGTGCATCCCGGCGATGTTCACGTTTCGGCTGCCCAGCAACGTACCCACACGCCCGATGACGCCCGGCTTGTCGGTGTGCTGGGTAAAGAGCATGATACCCTGCGGAATCACATCCACCCGGTAACCGTCTACCGTGACGATGCGGGCGTCGCTCTTGCCGAATACCGTGCCCGCGACCTCGTGCCTTTTGCCTGCGGAGGTTTGCACCGTCACCGTGATTAGCGAGGGATACAGCTCGTGTGCCTCCGCCTGTTGCTGCAGGCTCTGCGTGACATGGATGCCCCGATTCTGCGCGATGAGCAATGCGTTGACCGGATTCACCGGTTCACTCAACACCGGTTGCAGGATGCCTGTCACCACCGCGCGCGTGAGGATATCGGTTGGCAGTTCCGCGAAATCGGGGCTATAGGTGACCTGCACCTGCACAATGGGCGCCTGCGCCAGCTGGGTGTGCAGTTTGCCGATTTTCTCTGCAAGCATCAGGTACGGCGCGATGCGTTGCAGCACCTCAGGGTCAATCGGCGGCAGGTTCACCGCACTGCGTGCCGGTCCGCCCCGCAACACCGACACAATCTGCTCTGCCACATCCACCGCGACGTTCACCTGCGCTTCGGTGGTAGACGCACCCAGGTGGGGTGTGACTACGCAGTTCTCCAGCGACAGCAGCGGGTTGTCCGGTGGAGGTGGCTCCTTGCTGAACACGTCTATCGCCGCGCCCGCCAGCTTGCCCGAACGAAGCGCGTCTGCCAGAGCCTGCTCGTCCACGATGCCTCCGCGTGCGCAGTTAATCAGCCGTGCACCGTCTTTCA
>BEHS01000241.1 GCA_002898895.1 bacterium HR16
ATTGGCGTTTCGCCCACCAGCTCCCCATCGCACTGCACGAATTGAGCGGAGAAGGCTTCCACCCGCACCGATTTAGCACGAGCGAAGCGGAGATGGGGACAGCGTCCTGACTTGCCCCAGAAGACATCCCACAGCACACGCCACATCTTCCGTCGCCAGCGCGCATCGGCGGGAAACCACACGATGTCCAGTTCGCCGTCATCGGTGCGTGCAGAGGGAGCAATCACCGTAAACCATCCGTAGCGCGAGGTGTTGGACACCACCAGCAACACCGCTTCTATCTCCTGCCTCTCCGCCCCAACGCTCACACAGTAGCGGGTCGGCTGGTAGCTTCTCAGTTCGCGCAAGCCCGTCCAGATAAAGGCGAATACACCCCATCGTTTCTTCAACTCCTCCGGCACGCGAGGTAGCACGTATGCATCGAACCCCGTGCTTGCCATCAGCGCGAAGGGGCGATCGTTGACTATGCCCACGTCCATCTGCCGAACCTCGCCTGCCTGCAACACCTGCAGGCATCCCTGCAGCGCCCTGCGTCCCAGCGGGTAGCCCAGCTCCCGTGCCAGCACGTTGCTTGTGCCCAGCGGTAGCAGCGCCAGCGCGGTCGGACTGTGCACCAGCGCAGGCAACACCGCGTGCACACTACCGTCTCCCCCTGCAACCACCAGCACCTCACCTCCACTCAGGCAAAACTGCGTGGCGTGCAACAATGCATCCTCTGCAGAAGGTGCCATCACCACCCGACAGGGCGCGCCAAGGGAAGCAATCACTTTCTGCCAGTCGATGTGCTCTGCCCTCCCCCTGTCCGCCTGTGGATTGACGAGGAAGAGTATCTCTTTGGGGGGTATCATTTGGTCACTACCAGCTCCACCTCCCCGCGCATGTTATAGCATAGCAAATCGCATCGGTCAAGGCAGGAGAGAAAGCCGCGCTCCAGAACTAAACGATGGTTACTCATACCACAACAGGAGGGTATCTATGCGACTCGGAGCACCTGTTTTCGGCAACTTTGCTACGCCCGACGAATGGGCGCACGCTGCCCGACGTGCGGGATACAGCGCAGTCTATTGTCCGGTAGACCACCGCGCAGACGAACAGACCATCCACGCGTACGCCGAGGCTGCCCGCCGAGCAGACCTCGTGATCGCGGAAGTGGGTGCATGGAGCAACCCCCTCGCCCCTGACGAGCACACCCGGCGAGAGGCTATCGAGTACTGCCAGAAGCAGCTGGCTCTTGCCGACCAGATTGGCGCGTTGTGCTGTGTGAACATCGCCGGCTCACGAGGCGAACCATGGGACGGTCACCATCCCGACAACCTGACACCGGAAACTTTTGACCTCATCGTCGAGACGGTACGCACCATCATCGACGCCGTCAAACCGTCCCGTACCTTCTACACACTGGAAACCATGCCATGGATGTACCCCGATTCCGTAGAGAGTTACGTAGAACTGATATGCGCCATCGACCGCCCAGCTTTTGCGGTGCATCTGGACCCTGTGAACTTGATATGCAGTCCGCAACGCTACTACCGTAACGCCGACCTGCTGCGCGAGTGCTTTCATAAGCTGGGGAAGCACATCAAGAGCTGTCACGCTAAAGACATCATCCTGCACCAGCGTCTGACCACCCATCTGGATGAGTGCGCACCCGGCAAAGGGGCGCTGGATTACCGCACCTACCTGCAGGAGCTGGGCAAGCTGTCGCCCGATACTCCGCTGATGATTGAACACCTCGCCACCGAAGAGGAGTACGTGGAAGCGGCACAGTACATCCGCAACATCGCACGTGAGGTGGGTGTCACGATTCGATGAATGAGTACGCTATCACCTTTACCGCTCGCGAAAGGGCTGAGCTACTGCCCATCGAGCGAGACACCTCGCCTCTTCAGCCCGATGAGGTGGCGGGCAGAACCATCGCGAGTCTCATCAGCACAGGTACCGAGCTGAACGCGGGATTTCTGGCGGACAGCTTCCCCCGACGAACCGGCTACGCGGCAGTGTTTCGTGTGGAAGAGGTCGGTACACAGGTATCCGGCTTCCGACGGGGTGATATTGCCTACTGCATGGGACCCCACCAGTCGTTCCAGCGCGTCTCCGAAAGCAGCGCCATTCTCGTACCGCAGGGATTGTCGCCGTACGAGGCGGTGTTCGCACGGCTGATGGGCGTGTCTATGTCTACTCTCACCACCACTACCGCTCGTCCTCCTCAGCGAGTGCTGGTTACCGGTTTGGGTATCGTTGGACATCTGGCGGCGCGCATTTTCCAGATATGCGGCTACGAAGTAATCGGCTGTGACCCATCCGAAAAGCGCAGAGAGATAGCCCGAAACGCAGGTATTGCGGCGGTCTATCCCCACGTGCCGGTTGAGGAACTCGCTGGCACGGTGGCGCTGGTGCTGGAATGTTCCGGCAATGAGGAAGCCGCGTTGTACGGATGCAAAGTAGTCTGCAAACGGGGAGAGGTGGTGCTGGTAGGGACTCCATGGAGGCGATACACCGACCACACCGCCTTTGAGCTCACCCATGCTATCTTCCACCACTATGCGGTGGTGCGCAGTGGATGGGAATGGGAACTGCCCCTGCACCCACAGGACTTCCGCACCAATAGCATCTTCGGCAATCAGGAAGCTGCAATGCGCTGGCTGGCGGAGGGAAAGATCTCTGTGAAAGAGCTATACACTCCCGCCTCCCCAATGGAATGCCAGAAGGTCTATCAGTCGCTGTTGCATGGCGACTGGGATACCCTGACGGCGGTTTTCGATTGGGGGCAGGTGTCATAGTGAAAAGCCCCCTTGCGGTCTCCGCAAGGGGGCGGCTCCAGCCGTTTATCTTCCCATCAGCTTTTTCGCTATCTCGAAAATCTCCTCCGGGTGGTACTCCGGCGCGAACTGCTCGGGCACCGGCGGAAGCACTGGCACGGGCCCGCCGGATGGGTAACAGCTTGCTCATCTCCACGCCCGTCAACGTTTCGATCGCCTTGGCGTATGCCAGCGCATGTACCCCACCGCGCACCAGCAGGTAGCCAATCATCTCGCGGGCGACAGGGTTTTTGGTCATCTCGTAGACGCGGATTTTATGCAGGCGCGCCGTTCTCCAGGAAGAAGTTGTGCAACAGTCTTTTTGCCCAAACTGGTGAAAAAATGGGGGAAATTACCTCGCGTCCTTGTCTCTTTGCATGGGGGTAGCCAGTGCTCTATATCCCCACACCATTGCCAGCGCACAAAACGCCCCGATAACCGCTCCGCCCAGCACATCGGAAGGGTAGTGCAGCCCCAAATAGACGCGCGAGTAGGAGACTACTGCCGCCAGCCCGAACGCTACCCACGGTACCCAGCGACGGTAGAAAAAGGCAAACAGCGTTGCGGCGGCAAAGGTATTCACCGCGTGCGAAGAAGGAAACGATGCGCTATGCCGACAACCGTCTATCGCCCGCACGCCCTGCAGCATCTCACAGGGGCGCGCTCTGCCGAACAGCTCCTTCAGCACATGACTGCTCAGCTGGTCGGTGAGCAGGATGAGGGGAATAAGCAACAGGGCAACGGTTCTACCCCTCGCTCCACCTTTCCACATGAGCCCTATCCACACCAGCAGCAACAGGATGCCCGTTCGTTTGATATCAGTCACGAACAGCATGAGTGCATCCAGCAGCGGGTGGTGTGCCCCGTTCACCACACGGAGGAGGAAGGTATCTACTTGAGATAAAGCGTTGAGCAATGCTCCCTTTTACCGCCTCACCGTCTGCACCACGCGCACCATGCCTTCCGCCGCCTGTTGTGCCTGATTCCACCCCAGCGGATACAGCCCGAAGAGCAGGCTGCCAATCATGCACAGCGCTATCGCCAGCTGCAGACCGAAACCGGGTCTGGGTAGCGCAGGCAGCTCCGCCGGATGGAAATACATCACCACAATCAGCCGCAGGTAGTAGAACGCGGAGATAACGCTATTCACCGCCAGCACAATCGCCAGCAGCAGACCTATTGCCCCCTGCTGAATGGCGGCGTTGAACAGGAAGAACTTGCCCAGAAAGCCCGCCGTCGCGGGGATGCCAGCCAGCGACAGCATAAACACCGTCATCATCGCCGCGGCGTGCGGACTGCGCGTGCCCAGCCCCGCAAGCTCCTCTATCAGATTGCTCTCCCTGCCCTCATGCGCCATCATTGACGCCACCGCGAACGCCCCCATCGTCATGAGCGCGTAGGCAATGAAGTAGTACAGCACCGCACTGATGCCCGCCCGTGCGGAAGCGAAGTTGCTAATCGCCACCACACCTACCAGCAGGTAGCCCGCGTGGGCAATGCTGGAATACGCCAGCATCCGCTTCAGGTTGGTTTGTGCCAGCGCAAGCAGGTTGCCCACGCTCATCGTCAGTATCGCCAGCACCGCCAGCACCGTCACCCACAACGTGCTTGCAGGCTGGAATGCTATCGCCACCCGAATGAACACTGCGAACGCCGCCGTCTTTGCTGCAGAAGCCATAAACGCTGCCGCCGCCGTCGGCGCGCCCTCGTACACGTCGGGCGTCCACACATGGAAGGGAACCAGCGCTGCTTTGAAGCCCAGCCCCACCAGCAGCAACGCCAACCCGCCGTATAACAGCAACCGCTTCTCCGGCGAGGGTGAGAAGAGCGCGGGCATCAGCTCGTTCAGATTCGTGGTTCCAGACGCTCCGTAAATCAGCGCGATACCGTAGAGCAGGAACCCCGACGCGAACGCTCCCAGCAGAAAGTATTTCAGCGCCGCCTCTTCAGAACGTGGTTCCGTGCGAGCCAGCCCCGCCATCACGTACATCGACAACGAAAGTATCTCCAAACCGATGAACAGCACCATCAGGTTCTGCGCCGCCGCCATGACCATCCCGCCTGCGGTGGAGAACAGCACCAGCGCGAAGTACTCGGGGAAGGTGATGCGCTTCTCCTGCAGGTACGGCTCCGCCATCAGCACCGCGACAGCCGCAATGCCCAGCAGTATCAGGCGCACCACCTGCGCAAACTGGTCGCTGACGACGGTGGACGCAAAAGCCTCGCGCGACTGCCCCCAGAAGGCAACCGCAAACCCCGCACTGATCGCGATGCCGATCAGGCTCAGAACCACCAGAGGCGTGTACGACCGGTATCTCAACGATAGCCCCGCCAGTAGCACTACTATCGCCGTCAGCGTCAGCACCAGCTCGGGGGCAATCGCCGCAAACCGCACGTCCGATGGCAGTGGCGGATAACCCGTCATGCTTATGCTCCTCCCGCTTCCAGAACAGCTTCGCGAATCGCCAGCAACAGCTCAGGTGGCGTATCGGTCGGCACGGCGCATCCGGGCGCGACGATAACGCCCCTGCCGCGCGTCTGCGCGATGGTCTCACGCACCTGTTCCTTCACCTGCTCTGCGGTCAGGCTCTTGATGTTCACCTCGTCTACGCCCGCCATGATACAGCCCGTGTATTTCAGCCTCGCTTCGGGAATAGAGGGCGCGGTGATGCGGTTGCTCCATGAGAGCACATGCGCTTTGGCGGTCAGCGGAAGCAACAGGTCAAAATATATGTTCTCGCCGTGGATGTGCAACACGTTGACCGGCGCCCCCTGCGCCGCATCCAGCACCATCTCGTCCAGCGGCAGGAAGTAGCGCTCGTACTCCTCTGGAGTTGCCAGGTCCGCGCTCGCGCCTGCAACCGCCAGATACGTGCCAATGCCCTCTTCCGCCAGCTTCTTCGCA
>BEHS01000242.1 GCA_002898895.1 bacterium HR16
GTGATGGGCGAGCCGACCACCACCGTTTCCGCCCCGTGTTCGCGTGCCAGCTGCGCGACACGCTCCGCATCTCTCGCTGCACTCTGCCGCTGTATCACCGCCAGCGGCTGAGCCAGTATGCCTGTTTCGTCGCTCACCGCCACGCCGATACGCCGTTCCCCTATGTCTAACGCCAGCACCCTTCCCATTGCTTTCTCCTTATTGTACCGCATTGTACCGCAGGGAGTGGGCGATGGCAAAGAGGGTGGATTATCGTATCGGATAAGGATGCCGCCAGAGCCGGCAGATGACGAATCTCTGAGGGAAACAATCCGAGCTGTGGAGAAACAATGATAAAAACCATACCCTGAGCGAACCACTACTCTTGGAGGCATCCCATGCGAGCGGTTGCCCTGACGGTATTAACGCTGTTGTCGTGTCATCTTACTGCCGCTTACACCCTCTCGGCGGAAAACCCCTTCTTGCGCATTCGGGTGGAGGGTGGCTGGCTGCGCGAACTGCAGGTAGACCCCTCCGGCAAAGGAAAATACGTTCCCTCGCGCTGGCTCGGGCTGGCAGCAGGAGACGAAGCGGTGTTGAACATCCCGCCGACGGGCGAAGGGCGCGTGCAGGGAAACCGGCTGGTATGGCGAGGAGCCACCCTGTTGATTCCGCGCAAAACCCTCGCTACCACCGAGCGCAAAGAGGCTCTGCGGCTGGAAGCCGGGCACACTCTGGCGCAGGAGTTCGAGTTGAACGAGCCCGGGCTCACTGTAGTAGAGGTCAACTGTCCCACGTGGTATACCTCCGACAGCGGCATGACGCTGAGCCTGTGGAGGCTGGAAGGCGGCTCATGGCGCGAGGTTGCCCGCCAGCGATTCACCAACGTGCAGGACAACGGGTGGGTTCGGCTCGTTGTGGCTCCCCAGCCTGCCGGCCGCTACCGCGTGCAGATGAGTGAGCCGGTGGGCACTATTGGCTGGTGGAGCACACCCGAACGACGCTTGCCCCACTCCGTTCCCCTGCGCGACGGTCAACCCGCAAACGAATGCGAACGGTGCGTGCGTTTGATACTCTTCGATGCCCGGCGGGTGGACGTGGTTTATACTTTATTGCGCAACCGACTGCAGGTGACGGTGCAAGGAGGTGAGGTAAAAGAGTGGGTGCTGCTCACCCCGTGGAAAGCAGAGGGAACTGACGCTACCAACCCACAACGCATCCTCTTTCGCCGCTTCTTCTCGGACACGGGCAGATACCTGCCGGTAGAGCAGCTCAAGCGGCGCGACGGATTAGAATGGGGTATGGAGGCGAACGACTGGCTGGAGATGACCGGCAACGGCACCGCCGACTACCGCTGGCGCAACCTGAACGGTGAACTGCGCTGGCAGATGACCTCCGACCGCATGAGGCTGAGCCTGCGTACCGCGGCAACGCTCACACTGGACGTGCTCCCGCATGACGAGCAACGGCTGCCCGCGTTCTACCCGCGCTTCTTCAGCTCCGATTCGCGCCTGGATGCCCTGCTGAATCGCTTCTACTATGAACGTGCCTTCAGCTGGCCTCTTGCCCCCGCGCTGGCGGACTGGATGGAGTGGCTGGCGCGCACGCGCTACTGGGTTGCACTGCCCGGCTTGCACGCACGCGAGCGGGCGCACCTGCTACACTACAAGATAGACGAGGACGGCTACGTCTACACCTGGGGTGACCGCAAGGAGTGGCCCTTCCCCGACAACGAGAAATACGACGCTCGCCACTTCACGACTAACGCCAATTTCATTCTCGGTTGCTGGCGTTACTATTGCTGGACAGGCGACAAAGAGTTTCTCCGGCGCAACATAGGGCGCATTCGCCGCGCGATGGAGTGGCAGTTGAACGAGTGCAAAGGCGCGGAAGGGCTGTTTGTGGACAATAGCCCCGACCACGATGGAACCACCAGAGGCGTGCATTCCAACTACTGGGACGACATCCCCTTTGGTCACCTGTCCGCCTACGAGAACATCTATTTCTATGCCAGCCTGCTGGCGATGGCGGAACTGGAAACGGTGATGCAAGGAGCGCGGGCACCCGATGCTCCTCCTGCACGCTCTCCCGCCGCCTACCGACAGATGGCACAGCGGATGAAGCGTCGCTATGACGAGACCTTCTGGAACGAGTCGGCGGGACGGTACATCGGCTGTGTGGATATTCACGGCAACCGCCACGACTACGGCTTCACCTACGTCAACACCGAGGCGCTGGCGTACGGGCTGGGCGATACCGAAAAAGCAAAGCGCATTTACCACTGGATGGAGCATGAACCCACCGCCACCGGCAAGCCCGATACCTATTTCTTCGAGTTCGCGCCGCGCGTGAACACGCTGGACTGCTCGGGGTGGTGGTATCTGGAGGGCAAGGCGGAGATACCCTCTCAACCCTTCGACACCCACTGCGAGAACGGCGGCGCCATCCTGTATACCTCCTTCTTTGACCTGATGGCGCGACATCGCTGGCTGGGTGCAGACAACGCCTGGCAGCGGCTGTGGGGCATCCTGCGTCGCTACGATCAGCCTGATCGCCTGTGCGGGGGCAATCCGCTGTACTTCGGCGGCAAACCGTATACCAACGGCTGGGCAGTCGGAACCGACATCCCCTTCCCCGAAAGCGGACTGGTTCCTACCTTCTTCCTGTACGGCTTTCTGGGAGTGGAGGCGCATGTAGACGGCTTGCATATCTCCCCGAAGCTGCCGAAATCGCTGACATTTGCCGGTGTGCGCAACCTGTCCTATCGGGGATTGTTGCTGGACGTTCGTGTGCAAAGAGAAGACAAAGGTTATCTCGTCAGCCTCGCCTGCGCACAACCGGGGTCTCGCTTCCGCGTGCAGAGGCGCGTGCGCGAGGGGGAAACGTGGATATTTCGCCAGCCGCCCGCGCCGGTGCGCTTCCCGGACATCACTAAACTGGTTGGTGTGGACTGGCGTGCGGAATGGATATGGTTGCCCGGTCGGTGGGAAACGCCGAATCTCACCGTCTACGCCCGGCGCACTATCGAACTTGCCGTCAAGCCAGCCGAAGCCACGCTATGGATTACCGCCGACAATCGCTATCGGCTGTGGGTAAACGGCGTCTTTGTCGGTGAGGATGCTGACTTTCGCAAAGCAGAGCGGTACGGGGTAGCACGCCTTTTGAAGCAGGGCAGGAACGTGATAGCGGTGCAGGCGGACAATGCCGACGGACCGGGCGGGCTATTGCTGGAGATGCGCCTTCGCCTGCCGAACGGGCAAACAACATGGGTGACCACCGATTCCCGCTGGAAAGTGACCGACAGCCCCGCACAGGGCTGGTATACCCTCTCCGCCGATGATAGCAACTGGCTCCACGCCGAATCGCGCGGCAGGGCGCCCGTGTTCCCGTGGGGCGTGATTGAGCGGTAGCATCGAACCGACTTTGGTGACAAGGCGCGGCTCCGTCCGCCAGTGTGGGAAGGCATCCTTATCCCTCGCCCACTGGTATGCAGGGGGCTTTTGTGGTAAGATAGAGTGCATTACCTTGCCAAGCGGACATGGTGATCGATGCCGGATTGCACACCAAACAGCGTAGAAGCACAGGAGACCGCTGCTGCCCGGGCGATGCTACCTCCTGCCTTGCGCACGCAGGAGGTCGTTTCATGGCAAGCAATTGCCCACGACGTGTGGAGCATCAGCATTCCTGCGGTGACCACCAACCTGTTGCAAACCACCAACGCTTTTCTGGACCGCATGTTCGTCGGACGGCTGGGACGTGATGCGCTGGCGGCGGTAGGTGTGGCAGGACAGGGCATGTTCCTGTTGATGGCAATCTCTTTCATTGTGGGCACGGGAGCCACTGCGCTGGTCGCCCGATTCGTCGGTGCACAGGTGCTGGACGATGCCCGCAAGACGCTACGGCAGTCGCTCACTCTCAGCGCGCTGATGGGCGCAGTATGCATGGTCGCAGGGTATCTGCTGGCGAAGCCTGCCTTCGGGCTGATGGGCATGGAGCCTTCCGCCGAACGCGCTACCGTCACCTTTTTCTCCATCGCCCTGCTGGGCATCGTGCCGCTGTTTGTAGGGCAGGCGCTGGGGGCGGTCTTTCGCGGTATGGGTGATATGCGCACGCCGTTGAAAGTGATGGTAGTGGTCAACGCCGTGCATATTGTACTGGATTTTGGGTTGATTTTCGGCGTGGGACCGTTCCCTCGCCTGGGTCTTGTCGGGGCGGCAACCGCGCTGAGCACCTCGCAGTGGTTTGGGGTAGCCATGTTCTGGTTCGCCCTGCGCAGGCACCCGGTGATGGGCGAGGCGGTGCGCTTCCAGCGGCTGGAGACGGCGTGGGCGAAGCGCATCGTGAACATTGGTGCTCCCGCTTCACTGCAGGCGCTACTGCGTATCACCAGTATGCTGGGCTATACGCGCATCCTTTCCGCCACCCCGGAGGGAACCGCCGCCCTTGCCGCCCTGCCTATCGGCATGACCGCCGAGTCCATCGCCTTCATGCCCGGGCTGGGATATAGCATGGCGGCAACCGCACTGGTAGGACAGAGTTTGGGAGCGAAACGCGCCGATGTCGCCTCACGCTACGCATGGATGTCCACCGGGCAGGCTTGCCTGATTATGACGGTGATGGGCATTGTGTTTTATGTGCTTGCCTATCCCTTCGCCCACTGGTTCACCCGTGACCCTGTGGTCGTCGGGGTTGCAGCGGACTACCTGCGCATTAACGCCTACAGCGAGCCGTTTCTCGCTCTGGCGATGGTATTATCCGGCGCGTTTCAGGGCGCGGGGGATACGCGCACGCCCACGTGGATTACCTTCGTCACCATGTGGCTGTTCCGGTTGCCGCTTGCCTACCTGCTTGCGCTGAGCCTGGGCTACGGCACGCACGGTGCGTGGTGGGCGATGGCAGCATCGGTGATTGCTTCAGGGCTACTCACCGCATCCCTCTTCCAGCGAGGATCGTGGAAGAGGGTGAAGGTTTGAGGCAAGTTCGGCTTGCAGTGGTACAAAAATTGTGCCGAGAGCGTTTGGAAACCCGTCTCAACGGCAATGACCGGTGGTTTGTCAAACTGCAGTCTTGTGATGTGATGGGTTCTCTTCTGCCATCGTGCAGTCTTTCCACCATTGACGAACTTTGAACAGATAAATTATGTTGTGCTACCGGCCTGGCAAGGTTCCTCCCTGGGGAATGCGAGGCTCCTGCCGAGCCGTTCGGTTTGTGGTTGCGACAGAGCGCGACCCTCCAGTCCAATCGCATGGAGGGCGAGGCTCCTGCCGAGCCGTCTTATCATGTTGAGCGCCAGCGAAGCATCTCGGAGTAGCGATACAACGAGATTCTTCGCTTCGCTCAGAATGACACTTATTTGCTGTCATGCTGAGCGCCAGCGAAGCATCTCTGACCATCGCGACATCGAGATTCTTCGCTTCGCTCAGAATGACAGGGAAACCAGCCTATCTTGTCATGCTGAGCGCCAGCGAAGCATCTCAGAGTAACGATACAAAGAGATTCCTCGCTTCGTTCAGAATGACAGGGAAACCAGTTGACAAAAATGTTTATCTATGCTAATATCACGGTACAACCCAACCAGACATGGTAGATCTCGGGATGGACACCTGTTACAGCACCACCTTCCTGACCACCCCTCAGATTTATCCTGCCTGTTGGTGACATCTTTTCATTAAAAGGAGGGATTTCCCATGCGTGCTACAC
>BEHS01000243.1 GCA_002898895.1 bacterium HR16
ACAGGGTCGCCTTTGGTTACATGTGACGGTTCCGCCTTGAACGAGAGGATAGCAGGCGGCGGCGGTTCCGGCGCGGGCAGAACGGTCAGGATAACCTCTTTTTCAGCCACGCCGCCCCGTCCGCGAGCCATGAGATGGTAGGTGGTGGTCTGTGCGGGAAGAACCTGCCTGCTACCGGCGGACTCTTTGACGACGCCGATATCGGGTGTGATGCTGATTTCGGAGGCGTTCGCCACATGCCAGCGGAGTACAGCGGTACCTCCTTGCTGGATAGTGGATGGTTCCACCGCAAATTCCAGTATCTCCACCGGCTTGGGGCGGGTAAACGCCCACACACCCAGCGCAAGCAAGAGCAAACCCAGCACGCTTAATGTGACCGGCGAGACCAGCGGACGTGTGTACAGCTGCCACTGTGTATGCACTGCCACGTAAGCGTTATCCACGCAACGCGCAGTGACGGTGAAGGAGGCAATCTGGCTGCGCCCAACCATAGCGCGACGGGACGGCTCCGCACTCAGCACTACCGTCTCCGAAGCCCCTGCCTGCAGGCTAAGCACCTCCCGCTCGAAGGTGTACACCCCCACGTCGTCCGGGTCGTTCGCGTAGAGGCGTACGTCCAGCGGGGTGTTGCCCAGATTGTGTACGGTGACCTCGAACTCGCTGACGGGTTTCCAGTAGGAGCACACGCCACGACGTGGATACAGCTCTATAGACAGCGCGGCGAACGGTTCTACCAGCAGCGTCACAGGAGCAACAGCAGTGGCGCCCGTCTCCAGAGAACGCGCTCGTACCACGAAGGGATATGCCCCCGCCGCGCTCTCACTGCGTCGGGGTATTTTGAGCAGGATTTTCTCCGTGCCACGCGCATGGGCGTCCAGCGTAATGGTGGGAACAGGTATCGCTACCCATTCGTAATCCAGCCCCTCTACCTCCAGCCCGATGGTATCCGGCTGGTCAGAGGCGTTCGCAATCTCCACCTGCAGTTGCGCGGTGCCGCCCGGCTCTATTTTTATCTCGTCGTGCGAGAGCTTAACTTCTATGGTAGTACTGGCAGGCATAAAGGCTACTCCTCGAGTTTTGAGATGAGCAAAAGACAGGAAAACAATAGCAGGACATGTTACCAGGTACCGCCCTCCATCGCAATTATACGAGACTGTAAGCCAAAAATCAAGGAGCTCAGTACGCCACAGGCAACGAGAACCCTTCCGCCCCATCCGAGCGGAATAACGCCTGTACCACGGCGTGCAGAGCTCCCGTGCCTATGAACATCATCACCCCCAGTGCTACTCCCGCCAGCACCGCAACGCTATACCAGCCTCTTCCCCCCGCTCGCCTGCCGAAACCGGCAGCGGAAAGCGGTGCGAAAGGAAAGCTGAGCAGATAGAAAAATGCGCTCTGCTGGTTCAGTACCTTCAGGGGTAGAGCCAGCAGGTAAATCGGCAGGCAGAAAAGGAAGGTAACGGTCGCCGTGTACACTGCCAGCACCACCGATGCTACCATCGCTATCGCTACAGGATATGGCTGGAGCGCGGGCAGACTGCGCACTTGCTCGGGGATGTCTGTGGGCACCACCTGAGGCTCTATCCCCGAAACGGGTTGCAGTCCACGACGGGTCAGCTCATCCAGTACAGCACGATACCTCTCGGGATACTGCAGTACGTCGATGTGGAAGTACACGTCCTGCAGTTCGTCGTCGGTGCATCTGGTGAGCATCTGCCGATACTCCCACAGCGCACGCCACGACTCTTGTTTGTGCGTACCGGCGAGTGACATGGTACTTCGATTTTACGCCAAAGGCGTACGCCGGTCAATTCTCCTACAGGAATCCGCTTCTGCATCTCGAAATCGATTTCTGAAACGTTTAAGAGGAGGCGAAGCGATGCGGTTGTGGATAGCCCTGTGTGTGCTGGCAGTTGCCCTGCCTGCCGCAAGTGCACCAAACATGCTCCTGAACGGCGGATTCGAAAGAGGAACAACCGGCTGGTCCCTGCCCGGGGAGGCTCAAGTGGTGAGTGAAGGAGCCAGGGAAGGGCGGAACTGCTTGCGCATCTCTACAAATTCGCCGGGGTGGACGGTAGCCGGACAGGATTGCCTGCTACCCAGAGGGGCGAAGCGCGTGCGCCTTTCCGGCTGGATGCGCACCCAGAACGTGAGGATGGGCGCGAACCCATGGGAGAAAGCGCGACTGCAGATAACTTTCTACAACGCAAACGGCGAACTGGTCGGCGGTTATCCGCCGGGATTCGATATCGACGGTACCACCGAATGGACATTATACACGCGCGACTACGAGGTTCCGGCGGACGCAGTGCGCGTTTCCCTGATTGCTGGCTTGCACAACGCCACCGGAACCGCCTGGTTCGACGACTTGCGACTGGAGGCGTTCGACATGCAAAACAACCCGCTCCAACCGATTACCGAATCGCAGACCGATACTCGCGACTGGTATCCGCTGGACAGCTCCCCCGACGACTACACCAAACCGGCAGTGGTAGACCTTTCACGCTACCTGCACCGACCGGCTGGCAAACACGGCTTTGTCACGGTCAAGGACGGCAAGTTTGTGTTCCAGGACGGCACGCCAGTGCGTTTCTGGGGCGTGAACATTGTAGCGGGCAACGTGTTCATGGATAAAACCACTGCCGAACGCACCGCTGCACGTCTGGCGAAGTTCGGATGCAACATGGTGCGTTTGCACCACATGGACGCCAGCTGGGCGCAGCCCAACATCTTCGGCAACCACCCCACCAGCACGCTCAACCTCTCGCCGGAGATGCTGGACCGGCTCGATTACTTCATCTACCAGTGCAAACGGCACGGCATCTACATCTACATGGACCTGCTGGTGCACCGCAAGTTCCAGCGCGATGACGGCGTGCGCGACTGGGAGACGCTGGAGAACGGCGCCAAAATCGCCGCCCATTACAACCGCCGTCTGATTGAGTTGCAGAAGAAGTATGCACACGACCTGCTGACCCACTACAACCCCTACACGAAGACCCGCTACGTGGACGAACCCACCATCGCCATGATGGAGATTATCAACGAAAGCACGCTGTTCTGGTTGGGAGGTTATGGCGCACTGCCGCCATCGTATATCCATGAGATTAACGACCTGTTCACCGAATGGTGCAGCAAAAAGGGCGTCAGTCGTCCACAGGGGAGTGTGCCCGACCTGCTGCGCCAGAAGAACTCCACCGTCGGACGGTTCCTGTACGAGGTACAAACCGCCACTTACAGGGAAATCTACAACTACCTGCGCTCTATCGGAGTGAAAGTGCCTATCGCAGGGAGCAACCACTGGGAAAACTGGACAGGCGACGTGCTCTCTAACGCGCAGCTGGACTACATCGACCGGCACGCCTACTGGGACCACCCACAGGGAGGCTACTCCCCCACCAACCGCTTTAACAACAGCCCTATGGTCAAGCAGCCCGCAGGTTCTACCATCACGTGGATGGGGCGTCAGCAGATGGAAGGGATGCCCTTCATCGTCACCGAGTGGAACAACTGCTGGATGAACGAGTGGATTTCGGAAGCCCCACTGCTGATGGCGTCTTACGGCTCGATGCAGGACTGGGATGGGCTGTTGCAGTTCGACTATTCCGGCGGAGACTGGGCGCCGCGCATGGAAGGTAGCTTCAACGTGGGTAACAAGCCCCATGTGATGGCGGCGCGTGTGCCCGCCGCGCTGGTGTTCCTGCGTAACGATGTGCCTCCTACTGGAAAGAGCTATATCTACTCCTTCAAGGACGCCGACGACTGGCTGTTGCGCCCGATGGGCGACACCGTACCGGGCGGGTTGATGTTAATGCAGCGAGTAGCGTGCCAGAAAGACGCTCCGCAAACGCCCGTGCCCGATGTGCCGACCGACAACTTTACCAGCCAGCACGGATTGCTCCGCTGGAGCCGGGAAGGTGTGTTTCTCATCAACGCACCGCGTACACAGGGAGCAGTCGGCTTCATTGGGGGCAAAGCGCTGGACTGTCAGAATGTGCGCATCGAAGCGCAAACGCCTTTCTGCCAGGTGGTGCTGAGCAGTCTGGACGACCAGCCGATAGCACACTCCAAACGGCTGTTGCTGACGGCGGTGGCACGGGCGGAGAACAGCGGGCAGATGTACAACCCATCGCGCACCTCTCTGCTGGATGAGGGCAAGCCGCCAATCCTGCTGGAGCCGGTTCGGGCGACGGTGACGCTGAAAGGCATCCGTGCCACGAAGGTTCATATCCTGGACCATCACGGCAGACGCACGGGCAAAACCCTGCCGGTTACAGGCGGCAAAATCACCATCGGCAACGAGAAGACCTTCTGGTATGAGGTAGAGGTCGCACCTGCGACCGCGAAATAAAAGACCACAGGGGCAACCACAGGGGTTGCCCCTGGACGCGCATAAGATGCATCTTTCTGTAATTGACCTTCCTGCAAAGGACAATTCGCATGCTTCGTTGAATCTGTGCACAGCCTTTCTGTACCGGAGGGGATATGGCAGAGGAGCCGTTAACGTCCAAAGGCTTTCACTATCGCACGTTGGTAATCGGCGCAGTGCTCGCCGCGGCAGTCGCCTATGTGACCACCTACTCCGACATGGTGGTCAAGGGGATGCAGCTGGGCGTGCTGCAGTTTGCACCCGGCGCGGTCGGTTCGTTCCTGCTGGTGTACGGCGCGGTGAAGGTGCTGAGAGCGTTCGGCAAACTGCGCTGGATGACCTCTGCTGACCTGCTTATCCTCTACCTGATGCTGTTTGCATCGGTGTTTGTGAGCACACGAGGGTTCACCGAAAAGCTGATGCCCGCTCCCGTCTATCTGAACTACTACGCCGACTCCATCAACCAGTATGCGCAGCGATTTATCCCCTATGTGAACCCCGCACTGGTGGCATTCGACCCCAAAGGGGAACTCAAGCAACCTGTAGCGGTGGAGTTTTATGAGAGCCTGCGTTCGGGCAGTATCCCGTGGGGCAAGTGGTTGCGTCCGCTGGCGATGTGGTTCCTGTTGTACCTGTTGCTGGCGTGGAGTCTCTTCTGTATCGGCGTGATTTTACGCCGGCAGTGGGCAGACCACGAACGGCTCACCTTTCCGCACACCGTATTGCCCACTCGCCTGCTGGACGAAAACCTTGCCCGGCAGTTTCTGCGTTCCCCGCTGACGTGGATGGGTTTTGCGCTCTCGTTCGTGCCGTTTCTGATTAACGGCATCCACCTCGCCGTGCCCACGTTTCCGCAGATTCCCCTGCTCTTCTGGAACGTGCAGAACCTGTTCACTTCTCCCCCGTGGAACCAGATGTTCGGCACAAGCATCTTCGTCTCATTCGCAGCGATGGGTTTTGCTTACTTCTTGCCGAACGACCTGCTGTTTAGCCTCTGGTTTTTCTTTGTGCTGACGCGACTGGCGGATGTGGTAGCGGCGTCCTACGGCATCGAGCTGCAGAACATGCCCTCCTACCCCACACGTCATTACATCGGCTATCAGGTGGCGGGGGCGTATGTGGTCATCGCGCTGGTGTTCATCCGCAGCGGCTGGGGATATTACAAGCAGTTCGTACAAAACGCCCTGCGCTGGCAACGCGACCCGTTTACCGGAGAAGCAATGGGCGCACGCTGGGCGGTATG
>BEHS01000244.1 GCA_002898895.1 bacterium HR16
GGCCACTCCGTTAGAGCACGATGCCGTAAAAGCTCCGTAATATACTGGGACAAAGAGACCCCCTGCCTGTCTGCTTGCCTGCGCAGACGTGCCTCCGTTTCGGCATCGATCTCGATAACAATGCTACGCCCCATCGGGTTCACCCCCTTTTCGCTTGCCTCATCTCATTATAGCACAAATGCTACATCGCCACTGCGGTTAGAACCTCCTCTCCCTCTATCTGGAGGTTTCCACCATCTTCACCGGCGACGCCATCTGAATAACCGGTTCACCCCACGATGCCCAGTCGGCGGTGGAGTCGTCGTTCGGTCCGACATCGGCTATCAGGCGCAGGCGGACGGTCTGCCCTGCAAAGGGAGAAAGGTCGGCTCGAATCTCGCGCCACTCGCCCTGCACACCGGTTGCCTCTGCCAGACGGTGTACCTTGCCCTGCGCATCAATCAACTCTACGCGGAACAGCACCCCGTCGCTGGGGTTCCCTCCGTCGCGAATGCCGACGAAGGAGTGGAACAGGCTGGGCGCGTTGAGTAGCTGCAGAGGCTTCAGTTCTGCCCACGCATAGCCCACGCCACCGAGGTAGGGAGGATGCATGAAGATGCCTTTCTTCGCCACCCCGCCGACGGGCAGGTCACCCGTATAGTACAGCGCTCCCGTGCCGCCCGGGTCGGGAATCTCCTTCTCGCCGCGCCGCGCGATGCCCCATATTGCAACGGCGTTGGTCAACTCCGCCAGCACCGGTTGCGCCTCTACCACGCGCAGGCGCAATGTCGCACGGTGAGGAGCCATGTGGTTGCGCAGGGTAACGCTCAATGTGGCTTCTGCGCCGGTGGGTGCGTCGGTCTCCACCTGCAGGTCTATGTGCGAAGGCAGTTTACCACCCTCGATGTGGAGCGAGCGGGGAGAGATGTGCCAGCCGTCAGGCAGGTTGAACTCAACGGTGAGCCTCTCGCCGCCTTTGGGAATAATACGCCATGCAGGTATCAGGCGCAGGCGTGACGGGTTCTGCCAGCCGCCAGCCTGCCATCGCCAGCGTACGGGTTCCACCACATGAAGCAGTGCTTCGCGCGTTTCACTACCTGCTCTGGCGCGGACCAGCACGGTGTCGCCCGGGCTCAGGTCGCTGTCTGCACGCACCAGGCCGTCTGCAACCGTGCCGTTCTCTACCTGCCACTGCGCCTGAGCGATGCCCTGTAGTTTCACCGCTACCGTACCGCCCGCGATGACCTCTGTCTGCTCCGGCGCGATGCTCCACGCCCGTTTGCCGGAGAACTCCAGCACGTAGCGTATCGCTCCCTGCACCGGTTCGATCCACGTCGCCTGCCCGCTGTCGTGCGTGATGGGTCTGGCAAGCTCCTTGCCCTCACCGTCGTACGCTCTGCATGAGGTGAGCGCACCCTGCACGCCGAACGGGCGACGGATGCAGAACCGCTCCTTACCGCTGATGTGAATGACCTGCAGCTTGTTCGGCGCAAGGCGCGTAACAGCAAGACCGCCGTCTGAAGCCGCCTCCGGCGTGTTGAGCATCTCGCCGCGCCCGTCCAGATAGATGTAGGCGTCGCTGCGCAGGTAGTCCACCTTGCGTCCGTCCACCAGCGCGGAGTAGCTCAGCATCTGCCCCTTCTGATACGCCAGCCATCCTGCGGGAGGCAATGTAAACGCACGGGAGCCGATAGCTACCTTCCACTCTTCAGAGGGGTGGTCGTTCAGCCAGAGTTTCAACCCGTTGGGGTACTCTACGTATAGCTGGCGACGGGTGCGGGGCAGGTCGCGCACCACCGCCTCCGAGACACCGACCAGCTTCGCTCCGTCCCAGTAGGCGATTCGGGCAGGGGGAAGCAGTCCGTATCGCGCCTGTACCTGCTGGAGCATATAGTAGGAACGGCAAGTGCGCTCGATGCCGTGAGCCTCTTCTACCAGCCACCCGATGTGTCCGTAAGCGAGCGTATGCAACAGGAAGCGGTCTATCGCGCGGTCGATGTTCTCCGGAGCCCGCCAGTTGGGGATGGCGTCGCAGAACCATGATGTCCACGCCATGCCGATATCGCACTCTTTGGTGTGAATCTGGTAGAGGTCAAACACAGGAAGCAGTGGTTCCACCGCCAGCGGGCGTCCGTTGTATGCCAGCGCATAGTTGCCGTCTGCCAGTCCTGCGTACATCCACTGGTACGTGCCTTCCGAGAAGATAGGACCACCGTACACACGCGAGTCATTGCGCAACAGCTCGCCGTAGGCGTAGAAGGTCTGGGCGAAGGTTCCTGCGCCGGGCACGCGGGCATCGTAGTCGGTGTACCCCCACGGCTGTACGGCGGTATGCACATCGGTGTACGCGCTGTTGGGGTTGTACTTCGCCTTGATTTGCGGAGCGAGCAGGGCGTCGAACTCCACCGCCTTCAACGGTTTCAACGCCCAGTTGCGGGGCCATGCGGGTCGCCACTCGCCGTTAGATTGGCGCTGCACGAAATCGGGGTTCCAGTGCTCGTTCACGGGGGCGAAGTCACAGTAGTTGGTGTACAGCCCGCTGAACCATCCTAATGAACGCTGGTGCGCCACGTATCGCTTGAGCGCTTCGTCGCCGCCTTTGCCCGGAGCCGCACGGGTGCGCAGGGTAAAGCTTTCGCCTCCGTCGCGCCACGAGATTTCGTGATTGCACTGAATCAGCTTCTCAATGCCGTAGGCACGCAGCATCCGACTGCGCTTCATTTGATTCTCGTAGTTGTCGGGTCCCCATGACTCCTGCCAGAGCCTATCCACCGCCAGCTTCGAGTGCAGCCCAACGGGGTTGGCGATGGTTGGCAACACTTCCTCTATCATGGGCGAGACGGTAAGGAAAAGCCGTTCGAACATCGGGTTGCGTGTACCGTCGGTTTTGGGGTGGTAGCGGATGCCTCCGTGAATGCGAGCGATGTCACCCGCCGCGTACTCCGCACCGTACGGTTCTGAGCCATTCGAGCGATACCAGTCCAGCCACAGCGAGGTGAACAGCCAGCGGTTGCCCGCGCGGGATAACAGTACTGTCGGATGTGAGCCACCGTAGGTGATGTAGGGAATATACATCGCACGAGGTTGCTGCACGCCCTCGAATTGTCCGAAGTGCAGTTCGGTCGCTTGAGCGGTGCGGTTGATCACATCGAGAATCAGCGACTTCTGCTTCATCTGCAAGCGCAGGGTGGTGCCGTCATCGTACTCGGCGGTGACGATGCCCGCCTGCTGACGGACGCTCTTCAGTGCTGGTGGGGATTTTTCTTCGCTGAATCGCACGCCAGCCCCGGCGATTTGCCATACTGTCCTGCCGTTCCATTCCGCGCGAATGCCGTTGATGCCCTTTGCGGCGTCGAAGCGGTACACCAGTTTGCCGTCCTTGCCCTCATAGACAAAGGCGAAGCGGTTTTGCCCCTCGTCGACCAGCCGATTTTTGTATTCACCGCTCAGGTGCATGGGCAGGATGGTGAGTTCGCGCGTGGGGAAGGGGAGTTTGCCCGGCCCGGTGTTCGCGCCCGGAGATTGTCCCTCAAACAGCGTCAGGTTACGTTGCGGGCGCGGGGCGAACTGCAGGGGGCGTAACTCCTCGCGATAGAACCGCACCGAATCGAAGAAAATCTCTCGCCAGTTGCTTTGCCAGCCACCCGTGACCTCGATGCGCACCATCTGCGTCGGGAAGCGGAGGTCTGCGGGCAGCTTGCGGTGCAGTAGCCACCACTCCTTCCATTCCACGCTGGCAACCGGCACGGAGTGCTCACTGCCCGCACTATCCCGAACGACCACGATGATTTGCACCGGAGGCGTATCCGGCGGGTTCTCCCAGCTCCAGCGGTTGCCGTACACCCACAGCTCCACGCAATCTGCACCGTCAGGCACAGGTACAGGAGCAGGCGGGATGATCACGATACGCGGTGCGGAGCTGCTCTGTCCGTTGCCTTTATAGCGCAGTTTGGCGACAGGGCGGTTCCACACGTTCTGCGCACGGCTGAGTTGCAAGGTGGCTTCCGCACCGTTGTACACCTCCATCTGCCAGCCCTGCAGGTTCTCAAAGGTCAATGTGGGTGGTGCAGGCTCCTGACGGTTCGCCCACACCATCTCATAAGGGCGTTCGCCCGGCTTCTCGTTGGGGTCTAAGTCAGGAACAACCGTTTGGCTCATGGCAGAAACTCCTGTGCAGAATATGAGTGCAAATATCCACCAGCGTCTCATGCCACCCTCCGTGTGGTGTTGGTTAGAGAATAGTTCGCGAGACAGGAAAAGGTTCCTTTCACCCCTTGACCCGTGTGCCCACATACGGTAAACTGAAAGCACAGTAACAAGGAGCTGTGGGCATGACCGAACGTCTGTGGGCACCATGGAGAATGCAATATGTCTCTTCCGCGCGAGAACAGCCGGAAGAGTGCCTGTTTTGCGCGAGGGCGAAAGAGCCCTGTTCCGCCGAGAACATGGTGCTGGTGCAGGGCAAACATGCCTTCGTGATGCTCAACGCCTTCCCCTATACAAACGGGCACCTGATGGTCGCTCCTGTGCGCCATACCGCCGACATGAACGACCTGTCGGATGAGGAGCTGCTGGAGGTGATGCGTCTGGTGCGTGAGAGCGTCAACCTGTTGCAGGAGGCATATCACCCGGACGGTTTTAACATCGGCGTAAACCTCGGCAGGGCGGCTGGCGCAGGCATTGTGGACCACATCCACTGGCACATCGTGCCACGCTGGAACGGTGACACCAACTTTATGCCGGTGCTGGCGGACGTGCGCGTCATTCCCGACAGCCTGGAAAATACCTACGCTAAACTTCGTCAAGTACTGAGCCAGCGCGATGGAAATGGACCTGACTCTTGACCTGTGGGGTGTGGAAAACCCCGAAGAAGAACTGGAGAAGGTGCGACAACAGGCACTGCAGTGCACCGCGTGTCGTTTGGCGGAAACGCGAACCAACGTCGTTTTCGGCGAGGGCAACCCGCGTGCACCGCTGGTATTCGTTGGCGAAGGCCCTGGCGAACATGAAGACGCCACCGGACGCCCCTTCGTGGGACGCGCGGGCGCATTGCTCGATCAGGCACTGCGCGAGAACGGTCTGAGCCGGAAGCATGTGTATATCTGTAACGTTATCAAGTGCCGTGCCTCGGTGGTAGAGAACGGGCGTGTGCGCAACCGTCCTCCATACGCCGACGAAATCGCCGCCTGCCATCAGTGGCTCGACAAGCAGCTCACCATTATCCAGCCTCTGGTTATCGTCTGTCTTGGCGCACCCGCTGCCAATACCCTCATCCACAAGAACTTCAAGATGACTCAGGAGCGAGGCATCTGGTTCCCCTGTAATTACGCGCGCTACGCAATGGCGACGCTTCACCCGGCATACATCCTCCGACAGGAAGGGGAGAGCTATCAGCAGAACTACCGCCTGCTCGTCCAGGATATCGCCGCCGCTCGACAGAAGGTGATTGAAGCCAAAAAGGAACCCAAAACCACCCTATTTTAGTCTAAGAAGTAGTACTATCGGGGGTGACCAGGTGGTATGACCAAATTACTTGAACAGGCAATCGCTGAGATTCAGAAACTGCCTCCGGAGGTGCAGGATGCTATCGCTTCTCGTCTCATGGAAGACCTCGTGGATGAGGTGTGGTGG
>BEHS01000245.1 GCA_002898895.1 bacterium HR16
TCAGTTATACTCTCCTAAAAGCTGGAGAACACCACCGCGCCCGTGAACTGGTGGAGAAGTGCTTGCGTATGACGGTGGGTAGTAACCTTCCTAGCCGTGATGCCATTTTGCGCTGGGCGGCAGGGGTGCTTGCCGAGTTGGGCGAGTTCGAGCGGGCATGGCATTTGCTCTGTCTCGTTCGTGAGGCGCAACAAAGGAACATCGGTCTCAGCAGCTTTGCGAAAGCTCTTGCGTGCGCAGCGCATTGGGCGCACGCTCTGAAGGTGGCTCGCATGATTGACGAGGAAGATGAGCGATACTTTGCGCTATACCGTGTTATCCAGCAAATGGCAAAAGTGGGAGAAATAGAGTTGGCGCTGGACGCCATGCGCAATACAGGACCAAACCTCCTACAAGCTGTGGCTTTAAAGTCTGCAGCTGAAGCGCAAATAGAGAAAGGCTTGACGGACAGTGCCCAAGCCACTTTACAGAAAGCGACGTGGCGCGCACGTCGGGGCCAGTTGGTCTTCACAGGCTGCGAAATCGCAGAACTATGGGCAAGAGTCGGTCACGGTTACCGCGCGCGAGGCTTGCTACGTGAAGCGCGTTGCTGGGCACAGCAGGCTCCAAAAGACGAAGACTTTCCCGTAGACCTTCGCCTGTGTGACGTAGCTGCGGCACAGGCACGGAACGGTTTCTTCCAGGACGCTATAGACACTTCAATGTCCATCTCCGACCGCGTGTGGCGTGCTTATGCCCTCGACGCAATCGCTCACCAACTGGTGCGACATGGTAAGCGATGGGAAGCACAGAACTTCTGGAAACAAGCCTTGCACTTGGCGCGAGGATGTGAGGAGCCTTTTAATCGCTCTTCTGTGCTGAGAACGATTGCGGAAGCGTATGCGAAAGCCGGCTACAAGAAAGAAGCGCGTCAACTTTTCGAGGAAGCCATCCGCGAAGCATTGGGTGCAGACGAGAAGTCGTGGGAACCAGAGATGCTTATTAAGGATGTCGCGGTAGGGCAGGCGGAGGTAGGCATGTTGCCTGACGCTCTACGCACAGCGCGACGACTCGTCTCAAAGCCGTATGCCTACGCAGACACGCTCAACGGGATCGCGGAAGTACTCCTGCAGAGCAAGGTAGACGAGGAAGAGTGAAATACACAACACGCTCTGTGACATTACGAGAGTGAGATGATACCCAGTATGCTGTTTGTACTTCCTTTGCTCAGTATGCACGAAGTGATAATAACGGACGCCCGATGGGTGCATCCGCTCTGCCAGCCGCTGGATGTCTCTACCAATGGTCCCTTCGTGATCCTGGAAGACGGCAGCCTCGGCACGGTGGATAGCAAAGGCTTTCGCGTCAGCAAAGACGACGGCAAAACGTGGTCAGAGCCGACTCCAGTCTGTGAAGGCGTCAGCGACGAGGAACCCGCCTCCCACTATCTGCTGCGCACCCAGAAGGGCACACTGGTGATGGTCTACCTCAACTTCGCCGCCGGGCGCCGCTTCGAGTGGGACGAGGCGCGCAAGGAGCCGAAAGAGGGATGCCGGCTGGAGGTGTGGGCAATCCGCAGCACCGACGGAGGCAAAACATGGACGGATAACCAGTGCGTACTGGACGGTTATAACCCCAACTTCTTCGCGCTGATTCAAACCCGTTCGGGCAGAATCGTCGCCCCCTTACAGCACCTTGCCAGCAACCCCGGACGCCTTATCACCTGCTCGGTCTACTCCGACGACGAGGGCAAAACGTGGCGGCGCAGCAATTGGATTGACCTCGGCGGGCACGGGCATCATGACGGCGCGTTTGAACCTACCCTCGCGGAGTTAAGCGACGGTCGTCTGCTGATGCTGATACGCACCAGTCTGGACCAGTTCTGGCAGGCTATCTCCACCGACGGGGGCAGATACTGGCGTATCATCCAGCCCAGCGGTATCGACGCCAGCAACTCACCGGGGTATCTACTGCGCCTGCAAAGCGGTCGGCTGGTGCTGGTGTGGAACCGCCTGCACCCCGAAGGGCGACGGTGGGAGAAGTCGGACTGGAAACAGCATACCGAGTTCCCTTCTTCGTGGCATCGTGAGGAGCTCTCTATCGCCTTCTCCGAAGACGACGGCAAGACGTGGACGAAGCCCATCACCTTCGCCAAGCAGCGCGGAGGACAGCTGAGCTACCCCTACCTGTTTGAGCGAAGACCGGGCGAGCTGTGGGTTATCGCAGGCTTCGCCTTTCAGAAGTTCTGGGAAGAGCCACTGCCCCTGCGCCTGAAGATAGACGAGGAGACCTTCGTGCGCGAGGCGAAGAGGGGAAGAAACGATAACACGAGAGCGAGGTGATGCCCGATGGCACAACAGACGCTCATACCACCTGCGCGCCCATTGCCCGGAGGCAAGATCAGCAATCGCTCCTGTTCCAGCCTGCTCGAGCAACAACTGCACCTGTCTGCTCCTGCAGCCGGTCACTGGCAGGCTTTAGCTGCTAAAGATACCCGAAAGACCGGTAAACCACAATGAGCCACACGGCAAACCACACCGAACAGATTATCTCGATCACCCCCAGCACTATCGCCTTGAAGCCATGATTCTGAGGGATTGCGAGCGCGCGTACCGCCGCAGGTAAGTACGCCACTGCCAGCAGGGGCTGAAGCACTATAGCCAGAACCGCAGGCACTGCCAGCGCGTACGCTATCGCCAGCATCTTCAACGACCGGTTGCGCCGCTCGCGGATAAGCGACTTCACGTGCAACGCGGTGCCGAAGAAATATAGCAAGCACAATGCCCATAGAAACCACGCCTGCTTATCCCAGTATCCCCTGCCCGCCACGTACGCCGCCACCACCGCCAGATTCAACCCTGCCATCGCCATCAGGTCATTGAGCAAGTGCCTCTCGTTGCGCCGACTGGCGAACCAGGCGTTTACCGCGAAGCCCACCAGAGCCACCAGAGCCACCCACAGCAGCTGAGGGCGCATCAGTACCAGAGGAACCCCGAATACAGCGGCAACCGCCCCATAGCCAGCTGCCCACCTCAGCCACCCGGCTTTCTGCTCTGGATAACGTAGCGACTGCAACAGGGAATAAGAGGCGAGGTAAGCAAACAACACCGCCCCCACAAGCAACGGCTTGGACGGGTGCCACGACGTGCTTGCTAACCCCACTGCCAGCGGCACCAGCCACATCATCCACGCGCCGTGCTCGTGCGGTATCACCAGCTTCTGCCGTGTTTTCATAGCTCTGATAATTATACCTCAACATCCAGAATTTGAACGTCCGATGAACTTCCCGTACCGTTGCGGGTCAGGGAGAAGAGCCTCCTCTCCGATAGAGTTATTGGGATGAACGCGCAGACCGCTGTAGAACTGGAAGTAGCTCCTCCCATACCTTTGGGACGCTACCGGCTGTATCATTACGGGGACGGCACTTTCTGGCTATACCTGGTGCAAAACAAAGGGGAAGTGCCGTTGATAGGAGTTCATGCGCCTCTGCCCCCTATTGAACTCAGAACCGCTCACGAGAGGCACTCTCTCTTCGTGCGAAACTGTAGCGTACAGAAGGGAGAGGTTGCTCTGTGGGACGAGCGGCTGATAGACGACATACCGGTTCGCTGGGAAATCCTCCTGCATGAAGAGAGCGAGGGCGACCTGATTCTGCAGATGCACTTCCTGAGCTATGGCTCACTGCAGGCAGAGGTGCAGTTTTTATGTAACTTTATTGCTGAAAATACACACATAAAGCGGTTTTCCTGCCCTCATACTTCCGTACTGCTGACCATGCCGCGTCATGCACTTTCGGTGACTACTCTGCAACCGGCATACCCGGGTTGCATGCAAGTGGAGGAGGACGGACGTCTGGTGTGGACGCTTCCTGCCGCCAATTTGCACCAGCAGGTTCTACAGCTGCGCATCCACCTCGAAAGGGTGGTGGATAAAGAACACCCCACCATCCAGCACATAGAGCACAAGACACGGCTGTTCCCTGCGGAGGCGCGTCCCCTCCCTGCGCTCAAGCTCAGAGCCTCGGCACAGAGCGCAGTAGCGCTACTGCAGAACCCGGAGTGGCAATCCCGCTTCGCCGAGGACCAGGCGGTACTGCGCGTCGCGCCGAACGACCGCAGATTCAGCGTGTTCACCCTTGCTGCGGCAAAAGCTTTGCTGGACTGGAACCGCCTCTCCGGAGACGAGTCAGCGATTTGGACGGCACGCCTGGCGCTGAACAGCGCGATGGATTTTCAAGTGGTGAACGCGCAAAGCAGCAACAGCGGTGCGTGCTGGGACATCGTAGACGAGAACAAGCAGGGTTCCGACATCACGGGTCGCCAGCGGTTCAATCTCTATCGCAACGCCCGCGTGCTACAGCACCTGCTTCTGCTACATCGCGATACCGGTTCCGAACTCTGTGTTCGCGTAGCGTTGAACGGCATCTCATGGCTCTTACTAAAGCGCGGCGCTACGGGTATTTACGACGGCGCGACCGTTCTACCAGACGGCACCGTGCAAGGGGGCGGTGGCAAAGGCGCCACGGGCGCAATCATCTCCGTGATGTGCGCCGCGTATGGGCTCACCGAAACCGAGGCGTACATGCATGCGGCAAACCGGCTGGCGGAGTATCTCCTGCGCGAAAGCTGTCTGCCTTTATCACCCGGCTCGGTGTTGCCCGCCGAGCTCTTATCCGATTTGCGTCACGACGTATTCGCTGCGTCCAGTGCAATAGAGGGTCTGGCACGCCTCTATCGCGCCTACCCACACGAACCGCTGCGGGAAGGCGCCCTGCGGATGATGCAGTGGTTGCGCCTGTGGCAGCTGAACACAACGATGGAAGGTCTCGGAGAAGCGGGGGAAGTGCTCGCAGGCGATGGCAACCCCAAAGGCTTCGTTGATGCCAGCGTCGAGGCAGCGAGGGGTGCGCTGTGGGCGTTCTTACTGCAGCGAGACGCCCGCTGGTTCGCGTACGCCACTCAAGCCCTGCACGCCGCAGGAGGATACCTGGACCCGCTGGCTGGTTTCCCCAGTGCAAAACTGGCTTACCCCGACCACGTGCACGCGCTGGCGATGTTTCTACGCGCCTATCTGCACTGGCTGCTGTCTATCCCCGCGCTCGCTCCGGGGGTAGAGTGCGACCCGGATTTGCTGGTGTGTCGCACCGGCAACCGCATTTTTGTGCCGGAACCCAGCCTGTGGCGCTCCATCCGTGTGGAGGCGCGCGGACTGGCGGACTGGGTGGCTCTGGCTTGCCCCGCTACACACGATATCCTGCTGGCGGTGCTTACCGACGGGAGCAGCAGCGCGATACTGGTGGAGGTAGGGGAGCACCGCCGGATGGCGACCGACCTGATAGGTGGAGGCACCGGCACAGTGTATCCTCTGCACGCCGTGCCGGGGATCGGAAGCGTCGGCGTGTACATCCTGCAGGCATAAACGAATTTCGCGTTGTCACCGCGTTCTGATTCTGTTATAATTCGGCGTTGGACGAGGAAAGGAGGGCGGCTTCGAGGTGGACGACCAGTTGCATCTGGGCGAGGACGAAAACATGCTGGCGTTGCGCCGTGCGTGGGACCGCGCAATGCATACCCTGGCGAACCGCGTGAACAAGCCCTCGTTTGAATCATGGTTCAAGAGCATGAAG
>BEHS01000246.1 GCA_002898895.1 bacterium HR16
AAATTCTCTTCGGCTGGAGAGATACGCCTCGTCTGGTGGCGGTGGAAATAACCGACACCGAAGCCATCCTTCATCAGCGCGCACCCGACGGCTCGTGCACCAGCTGGCGCGAGCGGTTTACTCCCTGGCTGCTGACCACCCAGCAATATACGGATATCGACGCGCAGTGGAAGCGGCTGGACGGCGATGGCTTCTGCTGGATGGCGCAATTCGGTTCGTGGACGGAGTACCAGAGCGCACGCATGCGCTTGCGGGATATGCACGTAGACGTTATCGCCTACGGTAGCCCCGAGCGGCAGTTTCTGATGCTATCGGGCTACACGCTTTTCAAAGGGATGAGCTTCGACGATGTGCACCGGATGCAGGTGGATATCGAAACGGTCGGTCTGAACCCGCAGGAGCCTGCGAACCGGATACTGCTCGTTGTGCTGAACGACAACCGCGGATGGAGCGAGGTAATAGACGACGCCGATGAAGCGCAAATGCTTCGCCGATTCGCACAGCTGGTATGCGAACGCGACCCTGACGTGATAGAGGGACACAACCTGTACGGCTTCGACCTGCCCTACCTGATAGAGCGTGCTCGGCGACACGGTATCTCCCTCGCAATAGGACGCAGTGGACAGCCCATGACCATCGGTAGCGAGCGCAACCTGCCTATCGGCGCAATTAACCGCCCCTATCGCCCCGTGTACATACCCGGGCGGCACGTGGTGGACACCTATTTCGCGGTGCAACGCTACGACTGGGCAAAGGGCGACCTGCAGAGCTACGGTCTGAAAGAGGTGGCTCGCGCTTACCGCATCGCCGACGAAGAGCGTGTGCTGATAGACCGCGCCGACCTGGGCGAGCAGTGGAGGTCCGACCCCGAAAAGGTGCGCCAGTATGCCCTGCAAGACGCGCAGGAAACCGCCCGGCTGGCGGAAATCGTGCTGCCCACCGAGTTCTACCAGACGCAGATGGTTCCCGATACCTACCAGCACGTCGCTACCGCCGGCAGTGGCGAGAAGATTAACGCCATCTTCGTACGGGCGTACCTGCACGCGGGCTATGCCATCCCCAAGCCCCAGCCCGCCCGCGACTACCCGGGCGGATACACGGAGGTGCGACGCACAGGGGTCATCCCGCGCGTGGTGAAAGCGGACGTAGAGAGCCTCTACCCCAGCATTATGCTGGTACATCGTATTGCCCCCGCTTCCGACAGGCTGGGGGTGTTTCTGCCCGCGCTGGAAGAGCTCACCCGTCGGCGTCTGGAGGCGAAAGCGGAGCTGCGTCGCGCTACCGACCCGCGTCAGCGCGCCTACTGGGATGGTATTCAGGGTTCCTTTAAGGTGCTCATCAACTCCTTCTACGGCTATCTGGGCGCAAACTTCCCCTTCAACGACTTCGACGCCGCGCAGCGGGTAACCGAAGAGGGACGCAAAATCGCCATCCAGCTGGTGGATGCGCTGGAGCGCACAGGCAGTCAGGTAATAGAGGTGGACACCGATGGCGTCTATTTCCAGCCGCCGGAAGGCGTAGAAGGTCAGGAAGCGGAAGAGGCGTATGTCCAGCAGATAGCGGAGACCTTGCCGCCCGGCATCCGGCTCAGCTTCGACGGGCGGTACCGGGCGATGATTTCGGTGAAGACCAAAAACTATGCCCTGCTGGACTACGAGGGCAACTGGATTTATAAAGGAGCCTCCCTGCGCTCTCGTGCTGACGAACCGTACGGCAGGCAGTTTATCGCCGAGGTGTTGCAGAAACTGGTGGAAGGCGACCGCGATGGCATCGCAAGGTTATACCGGCAAACCATTCTGCGCATCCTGAACGGCGAGATTCCTATCGAAGAGCTGGCGCGGCGCGAGCGCGTGACCGAAAAGACCTTCACCAGCGAGAACAAGCGCAAAGCGGCCGAGGCGGTGCGCGGCGTGAGCGTTGGAGATTACGTGAACCTCTACCAGCGGGCGGACGGTTCACTGGGCATGATAGAGGATTACGCGGGCGATGAAGACCGCGAACACTACGCGAACAAACTCTACCGCTTTGCCCTGCGACTGCGCGAAGCGATTGGAGAGGACTTTGACATCCTCTTCCCCCGCCCCGATCAGGTGATTCGCGAACAGCAACAGCCGAGTTTGTTTTAAGGATACCACTCCTCAAACTGCTCGCGCGGATAGTGTATCCTGTACACCCCCTCCGCCAGCGCGTTCTCGTAATCGGTGTGCGTCCAGAACACCTCGCAGACGCGTACGTTGCCGCGCTCGTCCAGATAATACAGGATGCGCTCCGCCACATTGCCGGAAGGATACACCAGACAGTCGCTTCCGTGCACACTGTGTGAGTTCTGTTTGCGCATCTCGGCAACCTGTAAGCGCTTTAGCCTTTCGTGCAGCACCTGCCTCACCGACGGCTCCGCCGAGTCCAGCGCGCGGACTGCTCGCCGGTGCAGGTAGATGGGGGTCGGTCGCTCCGCCTCCACACGCGCCCGATACGCCTCGTAAAACGCCTCACCCGTCGGGGAGAGCAGGGTGTAACCCTCCTCCTCCACCAGCAACAGGCGAATCTCATCGGGCAAGGGGCGCAGGCGACGGTCTACCTCCGCTGTCGGACGCAGGTCCGCGCTGATCCAGTCAAAAAAGTCCACGTAGGTATCGATCAGGCTGAAGTCCCAGCTGATAGGCGTTGGGGGCAGTTCGATAATCTCCTTAAACGCCTCGTGGATGTAGTATACAGGCACATCGAACAGCAACCCGACCAGCGTGGCATAGGCGATTTCCGCTTTGAAGCCGCCCGTCGCGTTCACCAGCACCTGCCTGCCAGCGTCACGCTCTTCACGGATGAGTTCCACCAGCGTAGCCACCAGTGAGCGCAGTCCGCGCATTTTGAAACGGCTCTCGCGATACTGCAAGTCGGTCACTTCGCGCAGGTCTATCGGGTAGCCGTTGTTTTTGTAGAAGGTTGCCAGCGCCTCCGCCGCGCGTTTGCCCTCTTCCGTCTGAGAATGCAGAAACACAATGCGGTCGCCCTCCTGCAGCAAACGGCTCAGCGAGTTGGTCTCCGCGCTGGCTTTCTCCGGCTCGGTGAAGCGCAGGTAGGTCTGCAGGTCATCCTCCTTGCCCACACGCTCCGCGTTGTTCAACAGCGAAGTTCCTACTGTAACAATAATCGTGCGCATATACCATCCCTCAACACCGTGTGTTGCCTGTAGTATACTCGATGGGCGTGCTTGGGGGCAATCAGGGAGACATAATTCTCCTCCCCGCTCGTGGAGGGTTAGGATGGGGACAAATCGGCTCACCAGGAGGTTCACCCTCCAATCAGGGTCACGACGGAGCATGACCCTCCTCTTGGGGATTTGGAGGGACGCGCTCCGTCGCATCCTTCAGAGCAGGTGTTACCCTTTGCGTCGACGCCACACCGCCAGCGCAGGCGCCAGTACACCGATGCCAAACAGCGCCATCGTACCGGGCTCGGGGACTACCGACTGCGATACCGCAAAGCTGATGTAGGCACGGTCGCCGTACTTATAGTTCTTGATGCGTGTGCCGTCCAGCTCGTATTCATCGACGGTATCGCCGCCAGTAAGTGGGTCCTTGAAGTACAGTTTCTTCTTGGAGCCGTTGTCGAACCAACCAGTCGCTGTTACCCAGTGTCCACCATCGTTGCTCCCGTCCGCCTTCTTGTACTGGATGCGCAGTTCCACATCTTCGCCCGCCTCGATCTCTTTTTTAACGAAGTCGAAGGTGTTGGTGCCGTCGAACTGCCCGCCCTTTTTGGTGACGATGATCTTGTCCAGCTTCAGGTCTTCGATAACCTTCTTCTTCCCCGGCTCGAAATTGCCCGGAGAGATACCATCATCCCACTGCATCCCTTTCTTCAGTTTGTCAATCAGGTCGTCCTGTCCGGGTAATTTGCCTCCCAGTGCCCCCGGGTGTCTCTTCTGAAGCCAGTACAGGCTCTGTGCAGCGGAGGTGGGGGCACACTCGTTCTTTTTCTGCTTGATGCCGGGCGTGTCATGACGTACCCGCCCGATGATCTGGTTAAGGGGTGAAAGCGAACCATCACCCGGGTTCAAGACAGAACCGCTGTTCCCACCGTTCCCGCCGGCCCCGGCGTCCAGCCCAAGGTTGATGCCGTCCTGCAGGTCACCGATGTCATAGATGCTGAAGGATACTCCGGGATTCGTCTGCAGATTGGTGAAATCGGAGCTGGAACGCGACGTGAGATCAAACGCCGCGTACACGGTGTAGGAACCCGATGGGCTGAGGCTACTCAGGTCAAAGGTGGAGGAGAACGTTGCGGAGTTGCCTCCGAAATCTGTAGACTGCAACGGTATCTCGGAGTTGAACACCAGCCAGTCGCCGGGGTCCAGCCCGTTGCTGTTGAAGTCTACAGCAACATTCAGAAAGCCCACTCCCGTCGAAGCGCCTGGGTTTATCGCCACATCCACAAAGCCCACGTTCGTCGGGTTACCGTTGATGGCCACCCGCCCAAATCCCACTACGGGGTCGCCTTGCGCGCCTGCTGTCAGCAACAACGCAACTGCCAGCATAAGACCGAAAAAGCCAAAAACTTTCTGTGCCATCTGGGGCACCTCCTTTCGAGTTTTTCCGTACTAATTATACTGCAAGATTCGTACCACGAATACTGTTTTGCGAGATTTTCGACAAAAATTTTATATTTTTGCACCCATCATCGCAACAACCAGACAGGCAGGAACCCTCGCCACAGGACGCGAATGGGCTTGCAGGAAATATGGAGCAAAGGAGGTGTTGTAACCCATGACGTGGCGAACCGTCGGTTTATTCCTCCCCGCCCTGCTGTCGGCGGCATCGGCAGGGCAGATACAGTTTCAGGAGAAGGTCAACTATGGAGGCTGGGCAAACTGCATCCGTCTGAGCAACGGACGAATCGAGATGATTGTCACCACGGATGTGGGTCCACGTGTCATCCGTTGCGGCTTCGTGGGCGGTCAAAACCTGTTCCACGAGTTCAAGAACGACATCGGTAAAACCGGTGGCAGTGAATGGCGACCCTACGGCGGACATAGACTATGGCACGCCCCGGAGCAAATGCCTCGCACCTATTCGCCCGACAACGACCCTGTGCAGTACAGCTGGGATGGGAAAACGCTCACCCTGACGCAGGCGGTGGAGCCGTCCACAGGCATCGTGAAGCAGATAGAAATAACCCTGTCGCCCGATAGGGAGTATGTAAAGCTCGTGCATCGGCTCATCAACAAGAACCTGTGGGACATCGAAGCGGCGCCGTGGTGCCTGACGTTCATGGCGCAGGGGGGCAGAGCCATCTTCCCGCAGGAACCGTACATCCCCCATTCGGAATATCTTCTGCCCGCGCGTCCGCTGGTGCTGTGGCACTATACCAACATGCGTGACCCGCGCTGGGTTTGGGGCACGAAGTACATTCAGCTGAAGCAAGACCCCACCGTTCCTCCCGACGACAGGGGCAAGCAGAAGGTGGGAATGCTCAACAAGCAGGGCTGGGCGGCGTACGTGTTGAAGGGCGAAGTGTTCCTGAA
>BEHS01000247.1 GCA_002898895.1 bacterium HR16
GGTGATTCGGGAGCATCTGATGTACAAGCTCATCCGGTTCAAGCCGAAGACGGCAGAACATGCCGAAGGTACGCTGAAGCTGTTCGAGAAGTGGTGTTACGAGAACGGCATCACGACCGCACAGCAGATTGACCGGCAAGTTATCCGCCGTTACGTGCTGTATGTGCTGGAGACTGTGCCGAATCGCGATACGCAGTGGTCATTCTGCTGTGACTTGCGGACGTTCCTGAACTGGATGGTACGCGAAGAGATTCTGCCAGAACCGCCGTACCGACCTGGTGACTTTCCGCCAAAGCCGAGACCGCGTCCGAAGCCGTTGACGGTTGACGAAGTGCGCAAACTGCTGGCAGCTTGTGAAGACGCCAGTCACAAGTGGATTACCGCGCGGAACCGCGCCATGATTTACGTGCTGTTGCATACCGGAATGCGTCGCGGTGAACTGGTACAGATGACCGTCGCAGACGTAGACCGTCAGACGTTCACCGTGACGCAGAAGTTTGACCGACCGCATGTGGTGCACTTGAACGCGGACTGCATTGCCGAGATACGCCGGTACCTGCGTCTGTTTGCACGCGAAACCGGACGCGAATTACAGCCGGAAGACCCACTGTGGTGGACGTATTTTCACCGACCGATGGACGGCTACGGCGTGCAGATTGCGCTGAAACGGCTGAGCGAAAAAGCCGGACTGCACGTCCACGCGCATCGGTTGCGTGCAACGTCGGCGACGCTGAGACTGGCACTCGGAGCCAGCACGGAACTGGTCAGAAGCGCACTCGGACACGCTGACGACCGGTCACTGCTGGCGTATGTGAAACTGTCGCAGACGGACACCGCGCATCTGCTGGACAGCACGTCGCCGACGCGATTGCTACGGGAGAAAAAGCGTCGGTAGTTTTGTTCCACCACTATAGAGTACCCCCAGTGGTGGAACAAAGTAACGACTGGAGCGTCTAAAACTATGAGAGCGCGTCGGTAGTCTACGCGCGAGACTCGCAAGTACCGTCAACCCCCAGACGGTAGCCGACGCGCACACATGACGCGCGTAAGGGGGAAAGAGCGTGCATTACCAGAACCACGAAGCAGTAAGACGCCTGCGTCTGGCGTCCGTCTACTACCGCACTCTCCGGCAAGATACCGACTTCTGCGAAAGACTGACTGCATGTTACCACCAGCTGGACACTGTACCGGAACACGAACGACGCGCCGTCGCGGAAGAGAACGCGAAAACACTCCACGTACGCGCAGATGACTTGCTGTATTCGTTCTCTATCTGGCAAGCCGATACGGAGCGACTGTATCTGGTTCCGTCGCTGGTATTCACCGACTTTCCGGATGCTTCTGTGCACGTAGAAGCGACGCTTCGCGTGCATGGTTCTGTGTACTGGAAAGAAGACCGTGACCGACTGCTGGCGGAGCTGGAGAAGCAATACCGCGCCGTACGGGAAGAGCTACTCCGCCAGATAGACGAAGCGGAGAAACGACTGCGCGATGCCGGTCTTTCGGCAGTGCATCCGCGATACGAAAACGCCGAAGACCTGGAACGGAAAGCGACAGTGCTGTTCTATCGGCTACACCGCCGAATGAGCTACGGCGAAATCGCGGTCAAACTACAGTGTCCGCGCAGTACGGTACAGAGATTACTGACGGAAGCGCGGAATGTTCTCGGCATCTGATTTGTTCCACCACTGATAATCTCTATAGTGGTGGAACAAACTACGCACAAAAAAGCGTACGCGAACCCCCACCACCCCCCTGTTTGCGTACACCGTCCGTCTGGTATCTTGCGCGTAGAAACATGATGCGGGGGTGATTCAATGAATCACAATGGTTTGCTAACCGCGCACATACGGCGGACGGTAGACCGCATTCTCGAAGACGCCGGACGGTATCCGGAAGATGAGCGATTATCGGCACTGGTGGCGCGTCTTGCCGACGAATTGCGCCAGCACAACGGCGACACTCTGACGCGTGAGATTCTGGTGGAAACGCTGTCCAGACATCTTCACCTGCATCCGTTGCGCTTTCGCCAGATGGTGAGCGACATTCTGCGTCCAGCAACGGAAGCGAAGCCGGTTCTGGTGTCGGCGACGGAGCTGGACGCCGACGCGCCGACGGAGTGGTTACCGTTACTCGGCATGGACGGTTACGTTGCACGCGGGCTTATAACGTTGCTGTGCGCCGCGCCAAAGACCGGAAAGAGCACTCTCATGGTTTACTCTGCTGTGGAGTGGCTGAGAACCGGTCTTCGCATCTGCTGGCTGTCTGAAGAACCGCGTGAACTGTGGAACCGACGGTTTGACATGTTGCCACTTCTACGTTCTGAGCGGTTGCTAATCGGTTTCAGTAACAAGAGCGTCGCGCCGTCGGCGTGGTGGAGAGAAGCCGAGAACCAGCACCCAGACATTTTAATCGTGGACACTCTCCGCGCTTTCGCCGGACTGGAAGATGAAAACGATGCAGCAACGGTGCACCATGCGCTTCAGCCGATACTGGAGCTGACGCGCCGGATAGAATGCGCGACGATTCTTGCGCATCACACGCGGAAGGATGCGGATGCCGTCTACTCCGGCAGTCACGCTTTCGCAGCCGACGTAGACATCATTCTTGCTTTGACCGAAACCGCCGACGGCAATCCGAAGCGACGGGAACTGCGCAATGCCGGTTCACGGTTTGACGAAACGCCGGACGCCGTGCTGTTGGAGTTGACTGCCGACGGCTATCGCGCAATCGGCGACGCAACGGCGGTCAGCGTTCGTGAAACGGCGGAACGTCTTGCCGAGCTTTTGACGCCGGAACCACAGACAACGCGCGAATTGTGGGAAATGCTACCGGAGCCAAGACCGCATTACGAGACGGTACGCCGCGCGTTGCATCTGCTGGCGGACAGCGGACGCGCCAGACGGATTGCCGGTAGTGGACGGACACCAGACCGATGGACACGCGCCGAGTTTTGTTCCACCACTGATACCCCCTATAGTGGTGGAACAAAGCAAGCAAGCGCGTCCGGCGATTTGTGGTTCGGACTTTGCATCCGTTGCGGACGGGATGCCGTTGACGGTTCGGATTACTGCGCTACGTGTTTGCGGGAGGTGAACCGCGTATGACACCCGTATCTGAGGTCGTTCCTGCGGTCGTTGCCGACTGGCGGGAGCGTCTACGGCAGGACATTCGCGCGGACATCCTGGTTGCCATGCGGTTTTATGCGCACGTAGTCCGAAGTGCGAAGACGGCGGAAGATGCCGTCCAGATTGCCGGAGAGCTGGCAGACGAACTGTATCGGCTGTGGCGACACTACCGCGCCGTTATGAGCATTCAGCGCGAAGTGGAGCGGTTGCAACGCCAGTCCGAAGCGAAGCAAAAACTGCTGACTGACGACTACATCACAGCGACGCTGGAGCGTGACGCGCGGCGTGCTAAGCCGTTAGAAAGCCGTCTGCGCGAGTCCGTGATGATGGACGGGGAAGATACCACCAGCACGCAATCGCGTCTGTACGGTCAATCTGACGCAATTACAAAGCATTCTAATCGGAGGTGAAACTATGTTCGTGGACACTGAGCAGTATGAAGCACAGCGACGCCAGTTGAACGACGCACTGCGCACGCTTCGCAACGCGCCGAATCGCATCGTGGACGTGTTGCAAACGGCACAGCGCGACTTCGGCGCACTATACCGCGCCAAGAGCGAATTGCGTGACGAAGCGTGGAAGCAACGGCTGACGAAGCTGGTGCAATCCGCCGAAGGTAATCTGTCCGAATTGCAAGCGCAAGTGGAAACCGCGTACACGGACGCCGAGAAGCTGGCTAACCAGCTGGCAAACGAGTTTCCGTTACCGGCGGACACTGCGAAGCAATCGGCGTTTCTGGCGCGTTATGCGATTGCCAGCAACCGGCTGACCGCACTGCTTGGCTATGCGGATGATTCCGGCACGGCGTCCACGTTGCGCGTTTTCATGGAGAACGGCACTTTTGAACGCGACACGATGCTTGCACTGGCGTGCTGGCTGGACGCCGGTCAGGTTGCCGATGCGCGGGGATGGAGCGTGACGAACGCCGTTCTGCTGGAGCTGGAACCGCTGTTGCCGGAGCCGACGCGGAGCATGATTGCACTCGGTAGAGAGCTGGCGACGGGGATGCATCGTGTCCGAACCGGTTTTGCGCAAGCGTTCTCGTATGTGCGCAACACCGCGCGGACGGTTGCGGTCATTCCGGCGTGGAAACCGGAAGACGGAGTAATCCGCGTGGACGCAACGTCGGTACAGCAAACGCAGTCTGCGGTTCTATGAAACGGAACAAAGCGGAAGATACCGGATTATCACCGCGCCAGATGCGGTATATCAGCGCGTTGCTGACCGGCAAAACGAAAGCGCAAGCAGCACACGAAGCCGGAGTCACCGACCGCTGTGCGCGGAGCTGGCACAATCAACCGCGCTTTCAGCAAGCGTTGCAGAGCGCGCTAGACGGCGCACTGCGTGACGTGCTGACCGACTTCGCGTCGCTGTTGCCGGACGTGGTGCACGCTTTCGCGGACGGACTCCGTAGCGGAACGCCACAGCAACGCGCGTCCGTTGCCGAGAAGGTAGTTACTACGTTGCTACGGTTGCGCGTGGACGTAGACTTTGCGTCGCGCGTGGAGAGACTGGAAAACATGATGGGGGTGTACGATGCACAGTTTAAGACGGAAACTGAAGATGCTGGAGAATCAACACGGTAGCCGATGGTATTGCTTCTCTCCGGCTGACAAAGATGCACGCCAAAAAGTGGAGTGGCACGAGCGACGCGGATACCACGTCGGTTGCATTCTCTGGAACGGAGAAGACGCGCCGGACTGGTTCCACGCCGATATGACCGTCCAGCTAGACTTTGGCGAATGAACCGGTCACGGAACCATAGCCGACACGCCGACGCGGTGATGCGCTTTCTCCGGCGACGCGGTGTCTGGTGTACGCGCATACGCGCTACATGGGGACAGAAGCGCGGTCTGCCGGACATCTTCGCCGTCTGGAACGGACGCGCAATCGCGGTAGAGATTAAGACCGGTTGCGGACGGCTGACGCCGTATCAGAGAAGAGAACTGACCGCCATTGCCGAATCTGGTGGTATCGCGCTGACCGGTGACGCGCCGACGGTGATAAGCCGTCTGTGTGAACTGTTCGGCGAAGCGGTTTTACCGTTAGACACGTAGCGCGGTTGCGTTTTCTCCGACGCCGGTACGGTGTCGGAGATTTTTTCGAAAAAACCACGTCTAACCCCCCGTTTTGGCACGAATCTTGCATGTACATAGAGTGGAAGTCTCCGCGCAAGACTCTCTGGTTGCGCGAGATGCTGGACGGCGCATGTAGACGGATGTTGTGCAGTTTGCGTTCTGCCGGAGATTGTCAATGAAGTGGCTATCATAGTGAAACAGACAGAAACACGGACGAGTTTCGGCAGATACTGCAGCTGGTGAAATAAAGCGAAAGCCCTCCGCCTGGCGGAGGGCGAAAATGGTAGCCCCAGGGGGATTCGAACCCC
>BEHS01000248.1 GCA_002898895.1 bacterium HR16
GCTCTGGTCGAGCAGGCTGTAGCCAATCTGCAACACCTGAAAGTCGCCCGATTCGATACATCGCTCCAGCACGTCCATGCCCGGCGACGCGCCCAAAAAGCGCACCTTACCCGCCTCCTGCGCCTCGCGCATGGCACGTAGCGTTTCACCTTCGTCCAGCACTTTTTGCGGGTCGGGTCCGAAATGAATCTGCATCGCGTCTATCACGTCGGTGCGCAGCAAGCGCAGGCTGAGGTCAATGGAGTCCGCCACCGCGCGGTAGGAGAAATCGTAGTAGGTGCGCGGATCGTCGCTGTGCTCACCGCACTTACTGCACAGCACGTATTCCGCCCGTCGGTGCGAGATGTACTTACCGATGCGCGCCTCGCTCTCGTGGTAAGCGCGGGCGGTGTCTATCAGGTTGATGCCCATGTCCAGCACCGCGTTCAGCGTTTCGCCTGCTTCTTGCTCGGCGGGACGACGGCGTTGCTCCGCGTCGCCCAATCCCCAATCGCGCCCGATTTCCAGTGCGCCAAAGCCGATGAAAGTAACTTGCAAACCAGTGTTGCCCAAAGCACGCTTTTCCAGCATGATGACGCTCCTTCTCTATGGTGATGTTGGAGGCAGAATGCGCACCCGTCGTCCTTCGATGCGCAAGCGTCCCTCCGCGAACAGCTTCACCGCCTGCACGTACGCCTGATGCTCCTGCACCAGCACGCGCGCGGCGAGGGTCTCCCAGGTATCATCATCTTCCACAGGCACGCACCGTTGCACGATAATCGGTCCGGTGTCGTAATGCTCGTCCACAAAATGTACGGTACAGCCCGACACCTTCATGCCCGATTCCAGCACCGCCTGATGCACATGCTCGCCGTACATGCCCTTACCGCCGAAGAGAGGCAACAGAGCAGGATGGATGTTCATCACCCTGCCCGCGTATGCCCGTACCACCGGCACAGGTAGCAAACGCATATATCCGGCAAGGCACACCAGGTCCACCCGCGCCTCATCCAGCGCGTGCAGCAGCCTCTGAGCGTATTCCTCTTCGCTGAGGTTGCGCGGTGAAATCACGCGGGTGCGGACGCCCTTTTCGGCAGCACGTTGCAGGGCGGGTGCTTCACTGCGCGTGCCGATAACCAGCACTACCTGCCCGTCTATCTCTCCACGCTGGCAGGCATCGATAATTGCTGCCATATTGGAGCCTCGCCCGTGCCCGGACACGAGAACCGCAATACGAATAGACATTATTCACCCTCCCAGATGGCTACCGCGATAGCGAAGGTGGGTTCGTGCGCGATGCTCACGTGTATCTTTCCCCCTTGGGCGCGTTCCGCCGCCTCGCCGGTGAGGTTCACGTAGGGTTGACCGGAGGGGTGATTCAGAATCTCCATATCGCGCCAGGGAACCTTATGTCCCAGCGCCTTGATGATTGCCTCCTTGGCGGCGAAACGCCCGGCGAGGTGTTGCAGGAAGCTCTTTTTGCCCTGCTGGCAATAGGCGTATTCGGCGTCGGTGAGGATGCGATGCGGAAAGCGTGGGTGTCGCTCGCACACTTCAGCGATTCGCTGAAGCGCCACGATATCGGTACCCACGCCTCTCACTCTGCCGGTAATGTGCAACATGGACGGTTGTTACTGTTTGCGCGGGGAGATGACCACACGCCTCTCGGGCTCTTCTCCCTCGCTGTAGGTATATACGTCCGGGTCGTTCATCAGCGTATGGTGAATGATGCGCCGCTCGATGGCGTTTAACGGGTCGAGCACCGCTTCCTCGCCGCGTTCCTTCACCTGCTTGGCGATTTCCAGCGCCATCCGCCGCAGTTTTTCGGCGCGCTGTTTCCGATAATCGCCTACGTCCAGAAGCACGCGGGTGGTCTTATCATAGCGTTTGTTGATGATGATGTTCAGCACGTACTGCAGGGCGTCCAGTTGAGGTCCGGCGAACCGTTGAGCATCCCGCCCCACCAGTTCCAGCTCCACGTAGCAGTCGTAGCTGTCGCGTTTGATGGCTTTCACCGCCAGCCCACTGGCTCGCAGCGCTGCGTTGACCACTGCCATCACTTTGCGCTCCGACTCTTCGGAGGGAGCCTGCCTGACCGCCGTTTTCAAGGTTGCCCGCACACGCGCCGGTGCTGAGCCCAGCACACCAAAGATACCCCGGGAGCCTTCATCCAGTATCTCCCACTCCACCTGTTCCTCGGTGGCTTGAAGCAGTTGCAGTGCTTTCTCTTTCGCCTCTTCTATAGTGCGTCCTGTGGTTTCCACGCTTTGCACGGGTGCATTATCGGTCATAGGTTCCACCATCCTCCTTTTCCTCCTGGTTTACCTCCTGCGGCGCGGCTTGCGTGTGTGGTGATTTTTGCCCGGATTGCCGGCGGCGGTCGCTGCAGCAACAGGCTCTGGCGCTTTCGCTGTCTCTTCGACGGGTGCCGTTGCCGTCGGTTCCGGCCTCATGTAGCGCAGCTGCTGGGCGGTCATCAGAATGTTGGAAAGGAACCAGTACAGCACGAACGCCGATGGAAAGTGCCAGGTATACATCATATACAGCATGAAAATCGTCATGAACAGCGAGGTTATCTTCATCTGTTCCGCCTGCGCGGGGTCGCTAACAGGGGTCAGCCTCTGTGTGACGTAAAGGCTGATGGCGTACAGGATGAGCAAAGGCAGGTCGTGCTGTCCCAGGTTCGCTCCCACGATGCCCGGAAACTTCTCCGCCATCCACGGGTTAATCCACAGGAAGAAGCCTTTGCTGAACTGATACTCGTACATGCGGATGGTGTAGTACAGGTAGATGAGGATGGGCATCTGTATCAGCATAGGCAGACAGCCCGCTGCCGGGTTTACCTTATGCTGCTTGTACAGCTCCATGATTTTCTCGTTCAGCTCCTGCCCTTTGTATCGCTCACGCAGGCGTTTGACCTCAGGCTCCAGCTTCTTCATTTCGCGGAAGGAGCGGAACCACGCCAGCCTCAGCGGGGTGAGCAGTGCCATCACTATCAGCGTGAACAGCACGATAGCGACCCAGTAGCTGAGCCACGGCTGCCTGCCCGTCAGCGCGACCAGAATGTCCCAGAAGCGGTAGGCGGGGTGATTGCGGTTGCGCTCGTCGATTCGGCGCAGCATAGTATCCAGCCGCTGTTTGCCCTCGCCTTTGGCAACGGCGGTATCGCGGAACTCGTTTTCCACCCGGCGGTAGGCTTCCAGTGCTTTCTGCTCGAAGGTGTTGCGGTCTTTATCGCTGGTTGCCTTCTGCATCTGCAGTTCGTACAGTTCACCGATACGCAGGGTGGCTTCGGCGGCAATTTCGCCGGTGCGATACTGCTTGATCAACTCTTCATAGATTTTGAGCGCATCGCCGTACCGCTCCATCTTGCGCATGTACAGCGCAGCCAACCGCATTTTCGCCTCGGCAGCCAGCGGGCTGGAGCCGCTTTGTTCGATAGCCTGCCGATAGAACTTTTCCGCTTCGGGAAACTTACCCAGTTGCTCGGCGCGTTGCGCCTGTAGAAGCACGGCATCGGGCGATGGTTGCGGGGTTTGTGCCAGAACCGGCACCGCGAGCCACGACAGCAGAAGTAGTAGTGCAATCGATAACCTTCTCAACGGAACTGACCTCTCCTGTAAAACTATTTTGTTACCGGATGTCGCCAGGTGTAATGACACCTCCAGCGCGACGAAAGTTCGACGTGCCCGTTTCAGCCCGCGCCTCGTTGCCTGCGCTCCCGGGACAGTCGCGGGGGCACCGGATCGTATCCGCCGGCTGAAAAAGGGTGACAGCGCAGAATGCGCCGCGCACCCAACCACAGCCCGGGCAACACACCATGCTCGAGTATCGCCTGTGCGGTATACTCCGAACAGGTCGGGGTAAATCGGCAAACGGGCGGAGTGAAGCGTGACACGCGCTGATACAGCCGGATGAGCCCGACCAGAGTCTTTTGCCACAGCGTTGGACGTGGCGCGTTCATGGCTCCGCACTCACCTTCCAGACCTTTGCGCTTTGGAACAGGCTTTGCATCTCCCGCAGCAACTGGTGATAGTCTGCCTCGGCGGCATTTTTGCGGGCGACAAACACCGCGTCAAAGCCATCGCTCAAGTTAGGCAAGCACTCACGACATGCGGCACGCAGGCGTCGCTTGACCCGGTTACGTACCACCGCTTTCCCGACCTTTTTGCCCACCACAAAGCCGAATCTGCGCCCGCTCGCCTGCGGGCGCACGTACAGCACCAAATGCGCCTGAGCGTACGTCTTGCCTTCTTGATAACATGCAAGGAAATCCTTGCGTCGGCGAAGACGCTCATGGCGGGGAAGCACAGGCTTTTCCTCGTTGTTAGTGTTCCGGACCGAAATGGCGACAGGTATCCGATACCGTGAGCCGATGACGACCTTTCAAACGGCGTCGCTTCAGCACGTTACGCCCGTCCTTCGTGCGCATACGGGCGCGAAAACCGTGCACTTTGCGCCGATGACGATTATTCGGTTGATAGGTACGTTTCATGCCTCTTGCTTTCCTCCGTCAACAGGGAATTATATCACAAACGCCTTCCCTCACGCAAGCGCAGCCAGAACTCGCGGTTGCCCTCCTCACCTGCTACCGGGCACTCGAAGCAGTCCATTACCGTCCAGCCCTGTGCCTGACACCACGTGACGAACTCTTGCAGGATTCGCTCGCGTGCCTGTGCCGAACGCATCACGCCCTTTTTCGTGAGGTGCGGAGCCTCGAACTGCGGTTTCAGCAACGCCCAGATCTCGCCGCCCTCACCCAGCCAGCGAAACAACCCCGGCAGTACCTCCTTCAGAGAGACGAACGAGACATCCACAACCACCAGACCCACCGGCTCGGGCAGCGTGCGCAGAGCACGAGCGTCGGTGTTTTCGAGTGAGACCACGCGGGGGTCTTCGCGCAGGCGGGGGTGCAGCTGTCCGTGTCCCGCTTCGATGGCGTACACCTTCGCTGCGCCGTGCTGTAGCAGGCAGTCGGTGAATCCACCTGTGCACGCGCCGACGTCCGCGCATACCATCCCTTGCACGCTCTGCCCCCATCGCCGAATCGCGGATTCCAGCTTCTCGCCGCCCCTGCCCACATACTTCGGCTGGCTCAGCAGGGTAATCACGCTCTCCGGTCGCACCGGCGCAGAGGGCTTGCTCACCGGTTTCCCATCCACCAGCACCTCGCCCGCGCGAATCAGCTCCTGTGCCTTCTCGCGGCTTTCCACCAGCCTGCGTTCCACCAGCCACTTGTCCAGACGCATTGCGCTACTAAGCCTGGAAGGTTGCGTTCACCTGCACATTTATCCGCAGGGGCTGCCATTTGATACTACCGGGCATGGGCCAGACAACGCTGGGTAGCAGGTTGGTGCCAGGGTCGTTGATATTCATGCGCACCAGCTTCACGCGGCTTTTGCCCAGTTGTTTGGCAGCGGTTTCCGCCATCTTGCGTGCTTTCATTACACCATCCTGCACCGCCAGCTGC
>BEHS01000249.1 GCA_002898895.1 bacterium HR16
AACATGCAGTTGCCCTGCAGGAGTGGCAGGGTAGATAGTCAAACCCATACTGCAAACAGATATTGTGGAGGCTAAAATGTCCGGCACCGACCCATTCGAGATACGTAAGCTCTACAAATACCTGCGCGTAGTGGATGTGTGCGATGCGCTGGACGGCATCGGCTACTTTGACCTCACGCTGATGTCGCCGGAGGTGCGCCCTTTGTGGAGTGGAATGCGCTTCTGGGGGGTTGCGCTGACGGTGCGCTGTGTGCCTGCCAACCGCCCGATGTGGAAGCTGAACACCACCGAAGAAATCGTAAACGCACACGGGATATGGTTCCGCGAGGTAGGGCATATCGGCTTTGAGCATCTCATCCAACCCGGCCACGTGGTGGTGACCGATACAGGCGGCAGTAAAGAGGTGGGTTTCTGGGGTTCTGCCAACAGTCTGGGGGCAGTAGCCGCAGGCGCGGTCGGCATCATCACCGACGGCTATGCTCGCGACACTTACGAGCTGAGTCTGCAACGCACTCCGATATGCTGTCGTGCACGCGGACGAACGATTATCCCGGGGCGTATCGAGGTCGCCGAGGTGCAGACCAGAATTGCCTGTGGAGGAGTGCAGGTGCGACCCGGCGACATCGTGGGCGCAGATGACGACGGTGTGGTGGTCGTGCCGATAGAGGTAGCGGAGGAGGTTGCCAGACATGCCCGCGCGGTTCTGCTGGCGGACATGCGCGCTCGACGCCAGCTGTACGAACAGCTCGGCATGACACCCGACCATACGGTAGACTACGAGACGGTAGAGAGGTACTACGCAGAACTGGGAGAGTAGAACACGACGCTTGGGGGATGTGTGCTAGCCATGCTGAGCGTCAGCGAAGCATCTCAGCGTGGCGATACAACGAGATTCTTCGCCCGCTCAGCATGACACGCGATGCGAGGAGGTAATCCAGATGGCAAAAGGCACAACATGGCTTCTGGCCATCGCGCTGACCGGCATCCTTGCCGTCGCAGCCTGGTCACAGCAAACGTCTCCCCTCGCCGAAGAGGAGGCTCTACGCAGGCTTGTTACCGTGCAGAACAAGATGATTCTGCTCCCCGACCTGTTACGCGAGGTGGGCAAACAGACCGGCGTCACCCTCACCTGCGGACGCGAGCTGGCGAACGACAAGTTGACCATGTTCGTGAAGGGGAAGCCGGCGGCAGAGCTGCTGGGGCATGTAGCGACCATCCTCATGGGCGAGTGGCGCAAAACGAAAGACGGTTACATGCTGGTGCAGACCGCGCAGGCAAGGAAGTGGGAGAAAGAGTTACTGGCTCTGGAAAGGGAGAGTGAGCTACGCGAAACCCAACGCAAGATAGACCGGTTCCTCGCCCTTGCCCAGCAGGATTTTTCTTCCCTTGTCGAGCGGGCGCGTGCACGGCAGAAAGAAATGATAGAAGGGATTGTCGCCAAACCTGGACCCTCGCAAGCGAAGAGCGACCCCATTGGCGCTACCGAAAACCTGGCAGCCCTGAATGAAGGCGCAGAGCCGTTGGACTACATTATCGGGCGCGCCCTGCACGGGTTTTCTCCTGCGCAATGGGAAAGGTTCTGGGCGGGCGAACTGTATATCGCCAGCACTCTCCGCCTGCCTGGTGCCGAGATGCTCTCTGCTGACGCGCTGCGATGGGTGGTACAGAGAAAAACGCTGGGGATCCCGCCTGAGCAGGTGGAACGCGGAGAGGCAGAGATACCCGAGGAGCAGATACCCGAAAACCTGATTGTGGTAGCAGGTGCCGATGCAAACGCCGGGCTAACGGCCGTGATGGTGGAGATACTACCCGAAACGGCTCTCCTGCGCCGGCACGAGTACAGTCCGCCCCGCTTTTGGTTCGACAAGGAGGAAGTCGCACAACACCCACTGGTCGCATACTGGCAGGCGTGGCAGACCAAACCGGAGGAAACAGCGCAACTCCCTCCGCTTGCTGCCACCCTGCGGGCGGCGGCTCAGCCCCCACAGGCGAACTACGCGGCTCCTTCCACCTCCGCCACCCCGAATCCTCTGGTTCTCACAGAAATATGGAGCAGAGAGCAAACAGCATCTGGTACGCTTGTTGCGCCGAAACAACTTGCACTGGCGGACATTCTGGAGTGGCAGGCTAGGCGAGCGAACGTTCAGATTATCGCTGACGCCTATCGGGTTCCCTGGATAATGCCTGAGGCTGCGCTAGACGGGCGTGAGGCAAGGCTCGCCGACTGGCTGAAACAAACCTTCGCCTATGGACGGGGCTGGTGGCGGGTGGAAGGAGATTACCTGCTGGTGAAACACCACCACTACTGGTATCTGCGTCGTACAGAGTTACCGGAAAAGCTGCTGACCACCCTCGAGGCAAAGGCAGCGAAAGGACAGCCCATCACGTTAGACGATTACGCCTCCGTTGCCGTCAGTGCGACCCCTCTTCACGAAACGCGCCCGCACTTCTACGGCTATACCGTACGCTTCGACATCACTCCTGCCCTGGCGAATGTCGCGGTACTGCGCTTCTGGGCGAGCTTAAGTCCCCCACAGAAGAGCGTAGCACTCCGCCAGGGAGGACTGGCCTACGATGCGCTTTCACCAGAACAACAACGAGCCTTCTGGAATGCCGCTTTCACCCAGTTGCTTCGGGGATGGTCCGGCAGCGCGGTCAAACGCGCACGTCCGGGACCAGCGCCCCGCTTCGTGGTCAGGCAGACGCACATTCGGGAATACAACCTGACAGCAGGGTCAACTACCTACACCTTCGATAACTACGAGCAATTACAGCAATTCCTGCGTAGCGTAAGTCGAAGAGGGCAGGCGCTACAGCAGTATCGCGTGGAAGGGTATCAAATCAGCATAACCAGTCTATCGTTCGTCCTGCTCCGTGACCTGGTGTGTGCCGGCAGCATCACTCTCAAACAGCCGATCCCGGTGCCAAAGAGGCAGGGCAAGTAGGTATAATACACATGAAACACTCAGAGTATACACAAGGTGATGCCGATGCGTACGAATATCGAACTGGACGATGAACTGCTGGAACGCGCCCGCCAGCTGACGGGCTTAAGAACCAAACGTGCCGTGGTGCATGAGGCTTTGCGTACCCTTGTACAGCTGCATGAACAGGCTACCGTGCGCACCCTGCGCGGCAAGCTGAAATGGGAAGGTGACCTGCACCAGCAACGCCTCTCGCGTACGGAGGAAGACAATGCTGGTGGTGGATAGCACGGTGTGGGTGGACTACTTCAACGGCGTACAAAATCCTCACACCGATTATCTGCACAACGCGCTGGACAGTATTCCTATCGTAGTGGGTGACCTGATTCTGGCGGAAGTGCTACAGGGTTTTCGGGATGATGAGCACTTTGAGCAAGCACGTAGAGCTCTGGAGAAGTTCACGGTGGTAAGTATGGTCAGCCCTGATCTGGCAGTGAAGAGCGCACAGAACTATCGTTCGCTGCGACGGATGGGGATAACCGTGCGCAAGACCATTGACAGCCTGATTGCAACGTGGTGTATCGAGCACGAGCACCCACTGCTACACCGCGATAGTGATTTTGACGGCTACAGCGGTATCTGGGATTGCGCGTAGTGCATCCCTGAGGATGAGCGAGGCAAGTTATCGAACACTCCAGGAGATTCGGCGACCCTAACAAGGAATACCGCATCGTCGAGCGAGAAATGGTAGAGTGCCACTACGAGTGGGTTTTACACCCGCAGTTAAGGCTTCGCTCTCGCCTGATACTGACACCACTGCTTGCGAGCGAATAGGAGGAGATGATGGCGCAAGTCGCATTTATCGGACTGGGAACAATGGGTTATCCGATGGCGGGTCATCTCGCCAGACAGTTTGAGACGCTGGTGTGGAACCGCACCGCCAGCAAGGCACAGGCACATGCACAACAGTTCGGCTCACGTGCAGTAGCCGACCTGAAGGCAACAACACAGGCAGAGTTCATCTTCACGTGTCTGCCTACCAGTGTGGAGGTAGAATCGGTGGTGGAACAGGTTCTGCCCGCGCTGAAGCCCGGCACGGTGTGGATCGACTGCACCAGCGGCGACCCCAACCATAGCCGACGCATTGCCCGGCGATTGCAGGAGGCAGGTTGCGACTTTCTGGACGCGCCTGTTTCAGGAGGCAAAGCGGGCGCGGAAGCGGGCACGCTGACGGTGATGGTGGGTGGCAATCGCGACACTTTCCATCGCGCCCTGCCGGCGATACAGGCGTTTGCGGGCAAGGTGTTCCACGTGGGCGATGTGGGCGCGGGGCATGCGGTGAAAGCGGTGAACAACATGTTGCTGGCGATTGCCCTGCTCTCGGCGGCGGAGGGACTGGTAACGCTGGTAAAACAGGGCGTAGACCCTGCCATTGCGCTGGAGGTGATTAACGTCAGTTCGGGACGGTCGTTCTCCACCGAGGTACATTTCCCCGAACGGGTGTTGACACGCGAGTTCCCGAACACCTTCAGCCTGGCGTTATTGGCGAAGGATGCGCGGATTGCGGTCTCGATGGCGCGTGAGGCGTACGTGCCTGTGCCGCTGATGCAGCTCGCCGCAGAGATGTTCGAGATGGCGAAGCAACAGATTGGCGGTGACGTAGACCATACCGCAGTAGTAAAATTGATAGAGGCGTGGGCAGGGGTGGAGATTGCCCCGAAGGGCGGGTAACCAGCATGGGGAGGGCGAGGCTCCCGCCGAACAGTTGGAGGAATGCGTTCTATCGCACCCTGAAAGGCACACGGATGCGCACGGATGAAACCGATTAACACAGACTATCTCACCGTGTGAATCCGTTATACCCGTGTTCATCCGTGATCTATTTCACCGAAGAACACGGACAGGCACGGGTGAGACGGATTAACACAGATAAAACCCAACCATTTCAGGAGGCATATTATGCGTCACAAGGTGATGCTTCTGTTCTCCGTCGCCGTTTTACTGGTAGCGGGATGTGCGAAGAAGCAAACGCAGACGGGAGCTCCTGCCGAAGGCAAGCGGTGGCGTGTGGGGGTGACCCTGCTCACCAAACAGCACCCCTTCTATCAAGAGCTGGAATCCGCCATGCGCGAGACGGCGGAGAAGGAGGGGATCGAACTACTTATCCAGAGCGCGGAGTTCAACCTCGCCGACCAGACCGCGCAGGTGGAGAACTTCCTCACCAGCGGCGTGGACGCGCTCATCATCTGTCCGGTGGACTCGGCGGGCATTGCAGGCGCGGTTAAGAAGGCGAACGAGGCGAAAGTGCCCGTCTTCACTGCCGACATCGCCGCGCAGGGTGGAGAGGTGGTGTGCCACGTCGCCTCCGACAACGTGCAGGGTGGCAGACTCGTCGGTGAATACATGGCGAAGCTGTTGAACGGCAAGGGCAAGATAGTGATTGTAGACCACCCGGTGGTCACCAGCGTGCAGGACCGCACGCGGGGCTTCATGGAAGCCATCAGCAAAT
>BEHS01000250.1 GCA_002898895.1 bacterium HR16
TGGCTGCTGCGGGGAGTCCTCTCCGCAGAACAGCGGGCGGAGAAGGACTGGCGTAGCGGATGTCCGATGGCACGGGCAGATAGCGATGTAATGCCTGTGCTATCCGCTTCATGCTTGGAGCCGGACATGGATGTGCTTGCAGAAGAGTGACGTGCATAGCGCAGAATCTTTTCGCCACCTCGGCTGTGAATTACTACTCTAAAAACACCTCTAGAGAAGTTTTTGAGTCTCGCCGATGATAATAACAGCAAATACATACAAACAGAGCGAAAAATGGGCAAACGAACGCAAGAAAGGGATAAAGAGCTCTCAAGCCTTGAAGTGATGAGCGTGAGAGAACTTGCAGAGTATCTTCGTATCTCTGTGCACACCGTCTACCGTCTGGCTGAGCAGGGCAGGTTGCCGGGGCGCAAGGTAGGCAAGCACTGGCGTTTTCACAGGGACGCGATTGTCGCATGGCTGGCAACACATCGAGAGGAGGATGCCCTGTACAGCGTGGCAAGTGGAGGTAGATTTGAATGACAGTTGCGAGAAGTAGAAGTCACGTCGATACTGCCGGCATCAAAACGCCTCCTGCACTACATCTTGCCTCTTTGCCTCGCGCTACCGCAAGGGCAATGGAGCAGCTGATGGACACGATGCTGGCTACGCTACATGTAGACGCCGGAGCCATCTGGGTAGAGCACGAGCAGAACACCTACTCGCTCGTTATGCGCCATGTTGCTATTCCCGAGATGCAGGCACTGCAGCAGGCTATCGCGAGCTGTGGTCAGCAGTACCCGATGATGATACAGGCTGGCGGACAAAACTACGTGGTGTCCTGCACAGGGTATCCCCTGCTGAGGATTTACGCTGCGGTCAGGGTGGGAGCAGTACGTCCTCTGTATCGGCGTTTGATGCCCCATTTCACGCGGCTGGCACAGACCCTGCTGCAAGCGAACGCCTCCCCAATAGGGATGCCGGCAGAGGACACCAGCCATCAGGCTTACCGCGTGGTGGTGGAGAACTCCTTGCGCCGCTTGTGTGAGCTGATGCAAGCAACAGGCTGCACATTACTGTGGTTCTCTTCCTGGAACAACTCATGGCACCGGTTTACGGTAGGTAGTGTGCCAAGCTGGCTGTACCAGCATCTTTGGGAGATGCCGTCGCCGGGTGATGGGCTGGAATCCTGGGCGAGAGGTATAGAAGCACTCATCCGGCATCGCGGGCAACATTGCGTGACCGACGAACTGACCGTCCGCGATGCGGTCAAGGGATGCGTTTTCGTGTGGCGAGATAAGACACACGGGGATTTCGCCAGTGAGGAGGTAGAGTGGCTTCGGGTTACCGTACAGATGATAGCCGCTTCGCTGGACGTGCTTGAAACGCAGACCGAGTTGTTACAGAGGGTGTATCAGGACCCGCTGACCGGCGTGTTCAACCGTCTTTACTTCGAGACCGCTTACCGCCAGATTCTGCACAACGCGCAGCGGCATCCGCGTCCGGTCTCACTGCTGTTGATGGATGTCGACAACTTCAAACGAATCAACGACACCTGCGGACATGAGACGGGCGATATGGTGTTGCAGATGGTAGGGCAGGTATTGCAGCAGGTACGGGCTGGTGATATTCCGGCGCGCTATGGTGGAGATGAGTTCGTGGTGCTGCTGCCGGACACCGATAAAGTGGGAGCGCGGACACTGGCACAGCGACTGCGGAGCGCAGTGAGACAAGCCTCCGAACAGCTGGGGTTGCCGTTCCCCATTTCACTCAGCATCGGTTGCGCTACCGTTACCAACGGCGATCCCAGTCTGTTGCTGCTGGCAGACCGGGACATGTACGAGCAGAAGCACGCTGAGAAAGCAAATGCCGGATAACTTTGTAAGCATTTCCCTCCTTACACATTGACACCTCGTGTTGGCTGAGGTAAACTGATTAGCGTAACGAATCCCTCAAAAAAGGAGAGCATACGTGCGCCTGCTGGAAACCGTTCGTTCGCCCGCGGATTTGAACTCTCTGAGCCGGGAGCAGCTTCGACAGCTCGCGGCGGAAATACGGGAGACTATCATTGAAACCCTCTCACGCACCGGTGGGCATCTGGCGTCCAATCTGGGAACTGTTGAGCTCGCCATCGCACTGCACAGCGTGTGGCACATGCCGAAAGACAAGATTATCTGGGATACAGGGCACCAGGCATACGCACACAAACTGCTTACCGGCAGGCTGGAGCGATTTGGTACGCTGAGGCAATACGGTGGCATCAGCGGTTTTTTGCGCCGTGATGAGAGCGAGTATGATGTGTGGGGTGCGGGGCACGCGGGTACGGCTATCTCTGCGGCGCTGGGTTTTGCGAAGGCTCGTGACCTGCGCGGTAGCGATGAGCGCGTGGTGGCGGTAGTGGGCGATGCCGCATTGACCGCCGGCATGGCTTTAGAGGCGTTGAACAATGCGGCGGAGGCAAAGACCGACCTCACCGTTGTGCTCAACGATAACGAAATGTCCATCGCCGAAAACGTCGGTGCGCTGGCAACCTTCCTTTCTCGCCTGCGAGCACAGCCCTGGTACCAGCGCGTGGAACACAGGGCAAAGGAGATGCTGGAAGGTCTACCGGGCAAGGCGCGCGTACTTGCCAAGCACGCCAGAGGATTAAAACACAGTATCACCCATATTATTGCCCCTGAAAATACGGGAGCCATCTTCGAAGAGATGGGATTTGAGTATATCGGTCCGCTGGACGGACACGATATCGACCTGCTGATAGATGTCTTCTCGCACGCCAAAGAGCTGAAAGGCGCTGTGCTGATACACGTTATTACCGTGAAGGGCAAGGGATATGAGTTTTCCGAAGCCGACGCGCGCAAGTACCATGGCGTCACCCCCTTCTGCATCCATGACGGTAAAATGGAGAAGAAGGCTGGCGGAGAGACCTATACCCAGGTCTTCGCCGATGAACTGGTACGCATCGCCGAGCAAAACCCCAGGGTGGTGGGCATCACAGCAGCCATGCCCGACGGAACCGGATTAGCCAAACTACAGGAGCGGTTCCCTGACCGCTATTTTGACGTAGGCATCGCCGAACAACACGCAGTGACCTTTGCAGCGGGGCTGGCGGCGGAAGGCATGGTACCGGTTGCTGCCATCTATTCCACCTTTATGCAGCGCGCTTTTGACCAGATTCTGCACGATGTGGCTATACAGAATCTGCATGTGGTGCTGGCGATGGATCGCGGAGGGCTGGTGGGCGACGACGGCGCAACGCATCACGGCGTGTTCGACCTTTCGTATCTGCGCCTTATCCCAAACGTGGTGATTATGGCGCCCAAAGACGGTGAGGAACTCCGTGCCATGCTCCGCTTCGCCGTTTCATACAACGGTCCTATCGCTCTGCGCTATCCGCGCGGCTCGGTACCCGCCATAGATTGGGGAGTGCCCGAAAGCCCGATAGAGCTGGGTAAGGCAGAGGTACTGCGCGAAGGGGATGATGTGGCCGTTTTCGCCATTGGTTCGATGGTGGCGACGGCATTCGCTGCGGTGAAGCAGCTGGAACAGGAAGGAATCCATGCCGCGCTGATCAACGCCCGTTTTGCCAAGCCGCTGGACAGAGAGACCATTCTGCGTTTTGCGCATCGCGTTCCTCGTTTCGTGCTGGTAGAGGAAAACGCGATATGCGGAGGATTCGGTTCAGCGGTTCTGGAATTGCTGGCGCACGAGGGTGTTACTGGTGTGCAGGTGAAACACCTGGCTGTACCGGACGAGTTCATCGAACATGGCTCGGTGGACATCCTGCGGAGGCTGGTTGGACTATCTACGGAGCATATCGTGGAGGCAGCACGCGCGCTGTGTGGCGTCCCGCGCAGGGCGCCCGTGGTGCTCACCGACTGAAGCGAGCCGAAACTTTACTTTCTTCCCACGTGTCGAAGGAGTATAGAGTTTCGGCAAGGAGGCGGTTATGAAAGGCTTAAACGCTTACCTGACCATCGGTCTGATTCTGCTTACCGCATCCGTCGTGGGATGGGTAGTGCTGCTTCTGGCACAGTTTGCCCACTGGCTAACGCGCATCGCAGGCGTGGTGAGTATCCCCTTTTTGCTATACGGCTTCTACGTGCAGATAAAGGGCGGTTCGCGCGAGTTGCCCGCGAGTGAGAAAGGGATGCTCGATGAGTAAGCACGCTACGATGAGGCAATTGCCATCGGCAGGAGATGCATGGCAGGGTGGTGAAGCAAAATGCAAGTGTATCGGACCGAGACTACTGTATCGCCCGAAGGGGAGTTAGTCATTCGCGGAGTGCCTTTTCGCCCCGGGGAAAAGGTGGAAGTGATCATTATCCAGCCGAGGCGACATAAGGAGACTCTGGAGCGTTATCCCTTGCGCGGAAAGCCTTTTCGCTATGAACGCCCCTTTGACAGCGTAGCAGAGGACGAGTGGCGATAGCCTATGGTTGCCCCCTTGTGACTTCTGATGGGAAAATCTTGCACTATCCTTATGTCCGTACGGTGTATTAACGATTAGAACCTCTCCGCTAGCGTTGTAAACGGATAACACTTCGGGAACAGGTCGTCGAGCACCTCAGCCACTTCGGGCTGTGAGAGAGTAATCAGTCCGGCAGAGAAGGCTTCCGAAGGCAAAAGATACCCCCCCATAATCTGGCTCCAGGTGTGGATACCACCCCGTGCCTAGCTGGTTGCCCGTATGGGCTTGTCTCTGCCCTCCGGTGTAAGTATCGCTTGGTGTTTACCGCCCGGCACGAAGCTATCATCTACCACGATACGTATCGCCCCCTGCCAGCTCCTCCAGTGCGGGCGCAGGCACTCTATCAGCGCAGGCAGATGGGTGATGCGCAACATGTAGGTTGGGCGCAACCCTCCCCGCACCTGTGACAGCAGTTCATCCTCGTTGTCGGTCAACCAGGTACTCCACTGTTGAGCGCGGTAAACCGGAGCACATACGCCAATTGTGTCCGCCAGATTCGCGCTGGAGAGAAAACCCAGCAACGCCCGCTGCGCGCGCGATGTGATAAAGATGATTTCCCGAACCTCTACACGATTGCGTCCCGATTGCACCTCGTAAATCATGTAGCCTTCTACCGCACCATGAAAATCGGCGACGACCGTTTGGTACTTTTGTCGCAGAATCAACTGCCAGCGCGCCGGTTCCCGCACGAATCCTCCCGCCGTATTATGCAGATGGACGTCGTGCAAACGGCGCATGTGTTCGAGGTCACCCGCCTGATACGGGCGCACGAAGCGGCTTTCCGAGTAGGGAGGCAGAAGAGCGGAAGGGATTTCGCACCACCACTCTACCGAGGCGGTTTCCCAGCCGAATTTGCGGTAGTAGCGTGGCGAAAAGGGATAAAGCATGGAGAGAGGCACTTTTTTGTGGTAGAGGAGTTTGATGGTGTCGCGCAGGAGCGCGCCTGCATATCCCCGGCGACGGAACGCCTCGTC
>BEHS01000251.1 GCA_002898895.1 bacterium HR16
CGCAGGGCGTCGTACTCCTGTTGTGCGATAAGCTGTGCACCGAGGAGCTTTTGTGCGCGATCCAAACGAGCCTGCGACAGCTGCCAAGCAACACGTGCCTTCCGCACACTGGATTGCTCGCTCTCCACTGCCTGTTGCGCAGCACGATACTCCGACTCGGCAGTGCGCAGCTCCTCTTGTGCCTGCGCCATGCCCTTGCGAACTTCCTCGAGCGGGGGGTTGTCGAACGCTCCCAGTTCCGCCATCCTGCGCCGGCGTTGCAGCTCGGCAAAGGCGAACTGCATCCTACGCTTCGCACGCATATAATCTGCCTGAGCGTTGCGAACGTCCTGGCTATCGAGCACCGCCAGCACTTGCCCTGCCCTGACCTGGTCACCCACGCGGACGCGAATCTGTACGATGCGTCCTACCACCCGTGCGTTCAAATCGGCAACGCTCTCAGGAGAGAGCTCTATCTGTCCAAAGAGCCTCAGCGTGCGCTGCAAAGGCTGTAGACGTACCGTTTCTATACTCAATGCCGCTAATCGCAGGCTTTCAGGCGACAGCGTAACACTCTCTGGTAAACCCGTCTCTGCGGCGGTGACTGCTGGCGCTGATTGCTGCCGCTGGCTGGCACGCAGCCAGACTAATGCACCAGCGGTTAGCAGAGCAAGAACGACAAACAGGATGGCAGTTGTAACAGGACGCAGTACCTTCATGGTCGAGCCTCCTTCCAGATGGGGTAGTAGACACAGGCGAAATAGCCGCGAACCCGTTGACTTTCCACCCATGCGAGTGCCAGTTGAAGTTCCGCTTCCACAGCTTCCTCACGTGACAGGCGCACCGTACGCTGTGCCTCCAGCACCTGCAGGATGTTCATCGCTCCGGTCTCGAGACCTGTCTGTACAGAGCGTGCCAGCTGCTCCACACGGGGCAGCACCTCCTGTTCGTAAGCCTGCCAGCGGGTACGAGCTGCCTCCAGCAGGAGCCGGGCACGTGTCTGCTCGGCGGCAAGCCTCTGCTGTGTCGCCTGCAGTCGTAGCCGTTGAGCGCTTGCCAATTGGTGCTGAGCTTGTAGACGCTTCTGCCTTGCCCCGTAGTCCAGAAACGGTAAGCTGAGTGTTATCCCCAATCCAGGTCGGGTACGGCTGCCCGTCCAGCGTTCTACACGCAATTGCACGCCCAGGTCCGGGATGCCCTCCACCCGTATCTGCTCCGTCTCACGCTCGTAAATACTCAGCAGTGCCTGTTCCTGGACAACTTCTGGGGACAGGATAGGAGATGTCTTCTCCTCCTCACCGAAGAGGGCGGGTGAAACCGGTGCAAGAACATGTTGCGTATCTTGCGGGTAGCCCAGCAGCGCGTTCAGCCGAGCCCGTGCAGCCTGTGCTTCCGCTTCTCTCTTCTTGTTCTGCAAGCGGATACGTTCTGCTTCTATCTCAACCTGCACAAGGTCTATACCGGGTCGCACACCCGCCTGGATCTGCTGGCGGACGAGATGAACAGTCTGTTCAGCGTTCTGTAGTGCCTCACGCGCAAGCTGAAGCAAACGCTCCCGGTATGCCGCCTCAAGGTATGCTGTTGCCACATCGGCAAGCAACAGGTTGAGGTCGACTTTTGCTTTAGCAAGCGTTAGAGCGCTCTCAGCAGCGGCAAGGCGAGCGCGTGCCCTGCGCGCCCCGTTAATCTCCAACGGCTGGATTACTGTGAGTTCTTCGTCCGTTCCACCTGTTGTGAGGGCAGGGGCAAGGCGCACATCCATCGGCGCCGGGCGTCTGGCTGCTGACAGAAGGTTCTGCTCTGCAGCAACCTCCTCGCGCACAGCGTTCAAAACAGGGCTCTGACGGATTGCTATCTCGAGAGCCCGGTTGAAATCCAGATTCTCTGCTGATGAACCTGCAACGAGTAGCAAAAAAGTAACGCAAGCCAACGGTAGCCTCATCTCGCCTCCTTTAGAAAGCCGGGAATGTAACGTGACGGCGCGCTCAAAGGCGCACTATCGTGTTTCAAGCGTCGATGTGGGAATCAGGCAAGAAAAGGAGGCGCGCGCCGACCGTGGGCACCGGAGAGCAGGGAGGAGGAATACGGCAGGCAGGCGTCTACACCGGTCTGAACGCCAGTTGGTTCTGCCAGCGCGATGCTCTGATGGATATGACAAGCCTGGGGCACTACCGAAGTGCCCTGCTCCCCTCCTGCTTGCCCGGCTATGGAGGAGAATGCACAGTCAGAAACGCATGGTGAACATTGGGGGGAGGTTATCTTGCTGGTATTGACGGAGCCGCTCTCTGCCGAATGAGCTGTTGTCTGGACAGGGGCGAAAGGAACCGCACATTGGTGACAGTGCCAATAGCCAATGTAAGCGGCATGAATAAACGCCACTATCCAGATATAGCGCATGGCTTTGAGCACAAACACCGATAGTCTCTCTTGTGATTTAATTCCTTTCGGTTGCTAACATATAATACCCCGCCCCTGTGTATAACGTCAAGTGCTTCACCCCGCTATAGATACCCGCCCGCGTAGCCCACGTTGAACTTCATGGTGGTTTCCTGCGCATCGTCCAGGCGGATGTTCGCTTCCACGTTGCGATGCATCAGGTTCTCGATAATGAGCGTGCGGTCGGCGTTGACCAGCTCAATGCCAATGCGGTTCTCCTGAAATTCGTTCTTGCGGATGGTATGGCTGTGCGGACGTGGGGCGGTTGGTTCGCCTTCTTTTATCTCCAGCGGGCGGATGCCGTGGTCCTGGTTCGCTGCGATGCGCACGCCTTTGCCGCAGCGGGTGAAGATGTTCTCCTCTATCAGCCAATCGCGGCTGGTGTCGTTCTCGGGAGCGGAACGGGCGAACTCCGGCACATACTTGCTCCACAACAGGATGCCGTGTCCACACGCCTGAAAGGTGTTGCGTCGCACGGTGAAGCCCACTCCGTTTTCCACCGCGATACCCGCCTGCCGATTGTGCAACATGCGGTTGTTCTCTATCACGAACTCGCGCGAGAAGCCCAGCCAGAAGCCGTAATTGCAGTAGTTGGCGAAGTTGTTGCGATAGACGTTGCCCCGGCTGAAGGTCGCTTCGAAAGCGATATTGGGGCTGTAGGAGCCATCGTTCTCCTCGAACAGGTTGTCGTCACAGCCGACGGGTTCCATCTGCGGCGTCATGCCTGCCAGGAAGAACCCGTCTCCGCCCAGGCGGGCGTAGTTTCTGCGGAAGGTGTTCCGGCAGGATTTGTAAACGATGAGAAAGCCGGTGGCATCCGCCCCCATGTGTCCGTAACGCTCACCGCGCGGTTCGTAGCGACAGCAGAAGTCCGCATAGTTGTCTTCATACAGGCTGTCGCTGGTGTCGTACAGGTGAAACCCGAAGCCGCTGCAGTAATTCGCTACGTTGCCCCGAACGGTCAGGTAACGGCATCCGTAAGCCAGCAAGCCGTTCATCTGATGTTGCAGGTCGTTATCGGCAATCAGGCTCTCCTGCACGCGATGAAGCAGAATGCCTCCACCGTACGCCTTCTCGGCGGGAAGCCAGACGTCCAGAAAGATGGTGTTCGGCTCCACTTCGGCGGTGGAGGTAATCTGACAGCCGGTGATGGTCAACCGTTTGCAATCGCTGGCATGGATACCGTGGTAATACTCGCGCAAACGCAACCCCTTGATGGTCACATCTTGTCGCCCTTCCACACGCACACCCACGCCTGTGCGGTCTTTGCCGACAAGCAACGCGCCGTTGCCGTCCAGAGTTATCCCATCGGCAGCAATCGTGATGCCGTTTGGCAGGTGATACACACCCGGCTGCAAAACGGTATCTTCGGTAATCACCATTCCATCGGTTGGAACAACCATCTTCTCCTCCTCAGCGAATTATCAGTTTGACGGCTGCCACCGCCGCCAGTACCAGTACTGCACTGTCGAACAGCTTCTGCGGGATGCGGGGCAGTAGCCACCTGCCCAGATAGACGCCCGCCACGATAACCGGTATCACCGCCACGTTGAACAGCAGGCTATGCGCGGTCACAATCGGTCGGGCGGGATTGATAAGGCTCAGCGCGACGAAGAGCGGCAGCTTGGACAGGTTGACCGCGAAATAGTACCACGCGGACGTACCCATGAACTGCTCTTTGGGCAAACCCAGACTGGTCATGTAGATGCCCATGATGGGGCCTGCCGCGTTGGAAACGGTGGTGGCGAATCCGGCAGCGGTTCCGGTGGAAGCAACGGTTACCGGCGAGTGCGGGGTCAGGCGGTCGCCCCAGCGCCGGCGCAACAGATGTACCGCCAGCATCACCAGAACGAGCGTGCCGATGAGCGGCTCCAGCAGGTCTTTGCCTCCTTTGGCTTTGCCGAGATGCCACAATACCAATGCGCCCAGCGCCATCCCCACAGCCACCCAGGGAATGAGTTCTACCAGCCGCTTCCACTGCGTATGCTGGCGATACCACCGTACCGCAAAAATGTCACCGACGATGAGCATGGGAAGCATGGTGCCGACGGACGCCCTTCCCCCGAAGGCGGTCGCCAACAGGGGAACCACGAGGATGCCAATGCCCGGCACGCCCGTTTTGGAGACACCTATCAGGAAGGCAGCGATCGCTCCCAGAAGAAGTTGCCATGTGTCGTAGGGTAACACCTTACCTCGTTACTCCGCCAGATACCTCCAGAGTACCTTCAATCAGTTTCATCACCTGAGCGTATTATACCGTGATTTCGGAGCAGGGATTTCTCTATACGCCGGCTATTCCATCCGAATGAAAGCCTTTACCACACCATCTCGATACTCTACTGCCGTATCAAACGCCTGCTGGCACTGCGCCATCGGGAAAGTGTGCGTCGCCAGCCGGGCAAGAGGTATCCTGCCCTGCGCCGTTAACGACATCGCCCGCTTGAGGGTCAAACGCGAACGACGCACCATCAGGATGCTCAACCCCTTGCGCCGTGCAGCGGAACCCTCCAGCCGAACGTGCCCCGCCGGATTGGTTCCAATTATCAAACACTTCGCGCCCGGAGCGGCTATTTGCGCGGTCTGCCACTGGGTATCATCTACGCCGGCACATTCAAACACATAGTCAAAGCCTCTCCCGTTCGTGAATCGCCGCGCTTCTGCTACCACATCCGTTTGCGCTGCGTTCACCGTTTCATCCGCTCCCAGCTCTCGCGCCAGATTCAGACGATGCTCCAACAGGTCGGTGCAGAAGAGAGGATGCACGCCCATCTGCTTGAGCACCATCAGCACGCACAATCCCAGCGTACCGGAACCCAATATCGCCGCCGAGGCGCCCGTCCGCACCTTGCCCAGGTCTACGGCGTGAAGCGCGATGGCGAGCGGCTCCAGCAACACCGCCTCGGCGGCGCTCAGGCTGTCGGGTACCGGCTCCAGCAGGTGCGCGGGATGGGCGATACGTTCCGGCATGGCGCCCGCCTTGGGAGGCGAGCCCAG
>BEHS01000252.1 GCA_002898895.1 bacterium HR16
TACCCGTTGGCTGTCGAAGCGGATACAAAAGTGTACCAGCTGGGGCTGGGGGTCTAAAAGTGTCACCCACCTGAGGGCGTCGGGGGGCAGAGGCAAGGTGTTCGGCTCCCCGGAGGTGGAGAACCACAGCACCTCTCCATCCCAGAACGGTCTCCATACGCTTGCGGGGTACCGACGATAGCACCAGCCCGCAAGGTATTGGTGCAGATAAACCCCGCTAAGCGGGTAGATCTGTTTAGCGAGGGCGTCGCGCCGGTCCTGCCACCCGGGAGGTTTCTCCCTTTCCAGACGCTCCATCTCCTCTTCCAGTGCACGCTTTTTTGCTATCAGGGTCAGGTAGTCCTCTCTGGTAGCTTGTGACCACTCGCGCAACATCTTCTCAACGTCGCGGCGCAGGGCGCTGCGCTCCCATTCCAGCGTGGCACGCTCCTGCTGTACCGCTTTCGGGTCGGGAAACAGGTGGTAGCCCTCTCCGTTTCTCTCACACCGGATGTCCAGCAGGGTGGTCAGCTTCTCCAGCACCTGCCACGCGGGTTTGTCCTTCACGAAAAGGGTGGCTTTTTCTTCCTCCAGGGCGGGGTCTATGGTAAAAGTAACCCCCGTTTGTTTACTCAGCTCCTGTACCACTTCGTCCAGCAAGGCGTTGGCAAGATACAGGGTAACCGCCTTTTGCAAGCGAGTGTCCTTTTGCCAATCGTCAGCCTGCGCCTGCAAGCACAGAACAAGGCATAAAGCTGCGAGCAGCAGACAGCGCATCGTTGCTATCCCCCCCTACCGCCTCGTCGGGCTCAGAGGACCGACGATACGTACCGCATCGGCAATCACCACATAGCCCGAGGGTGCTTTCGGGCGCAGGTATACGAAGCCCGTGCCCCGGATAAACTGGTATCGTCCCAACCAGTTCCACTTGCCGCCGTTCGTTTGCTGGTTCACCACCTTCACGGTGGTACCTCCACGATGCACCACCTCGTAGCGTGCAGCGGTGCTGCGGTTAGAGCCCTGGCTCCACCAGGCGTATACATCGTAATAGCCGTCTCTGGGCACGTTCAGGTACCAGCGGGCGTAGGCGGTGCTGTTGGGGTTGGTGCTCGTCCAGCGATAGTCCGCCCCGTATTTGCCAGGGGCGGTAGTGCCTGTATTCCACGTGCCCCATACGGTGAAGTTCGCGCTGGTATTATCGTAGACCACATCCCATGGCACCACGTCGATACGGAATGACACGGTGGGACCGAACCATGTTACCCCCTCGCGTACCAGCTGGTAGCTCTCTGTGTAGCTGCCGTAGCGTTCGGGCGCGGTCAGGGTAAATGCGAAATCGCCGTATGCTTCTGGCGGGGTAGCGGCGGCTACGGCGGCGGGGCGATTGGGTGAAATCCAGTTGCCCGGCGTGAAGAAGGGGCTGTAACGGTCGCGTGGGTTCTGCGTGCCCAGGCGTACCGGCGTGCTGCCTGTCGGTTGCCAGGTGATGTCGCCGGTGTTGCGGAAGCGAAGCAGAGCGGAGGCGGTTTCGCCCGGTCGCAGGGTAAGCGGAACCGAAGCCTCTTCCAGTATCGCCGAGGACTGGATCATCTGCATGTAGAAATCCCAGTCCCAGTTCGGACCGGGGTCGGTGTGCGTTGCGCCGGGCACTTCCACATGTCCGATGATGTAGCTTCGGGTACGCGGGATGCCGTATCTCCGGCAGATGTGACGCACCAGTGCGGCGGAGGAATAGTACATGGCGTAGGTGAACCATCTCGGGTCGTCCACCCAGCCTTCATGCTCGATGCCGATGGAACGGCAGTTATACCACCAGTTGCCCGCGTGCCACGCGATGTCTTTGTGGCGCACCATCTGCGTGACCTCGCCATCGGAGGAGCGAATCACGTAGTGCGCACTGACGCGCGAACTGGGGTTCTGGAACCACGAGATACAGCCGTTGTACGATCCCTGCACCACGTGCACCACCACGTACCATATCGGATAGGTGCTGGGGCGATTAGACGTGGTATAGTTGCCCGAATACGCAGGAACCCAGCGAGCGGGCGGATAGTCCTCTGAGGCATGAGCCGCAATGAGTGCGCAAAAGAATGCCAGTAATATCCCCATACGACGCATAGTGCTCGTCCCCTTCTTCTGCCCTGTCTGCTGGCAGCACGATAGCACAGCCGCCTGTTGTTTGTCAACCGTTTCACGCCGGTTGTGCTGTGGCTATGCTTCTGCTACAATAAACAGTGTTTCCCCTGTATTCGGAGGTTGACCATGCGACGGTTGGTGAGCCGGTTTATCTTGCTAGCGATGGCGATGATGGTGGCACGGGCGGACGCTGCGCCGGAGCTGCGCGCTTTCTGGGCGGATACGTGGCACGCGGCGATGCGCACCCCGGCAGAAGTGGATGCGATGCTTCAGGCGGCGCGTACCGCCAGAGCGAACGCGCTGTTCGTGGAGGTGCGCAAGCGCGGTGACGCTTACTATATCTCACACTATGAACCCACTGCCGGCGACGTGGCTTCAGGGTTTGACCCGCTGGCGTACCTCATCCAGCGAGCGCACAACGAAACGCCGCGTATAGAGGTGCACGCGTGGCTGGTGATGCTGCCGGTGTGGAACTCCACCACGCCACCGTCCAACCCGGCGCATCCCTTCAACCGCTTTCCTCAGTGGCTCACGCTGAACGATAGCGGTGCGAACTTCGACGGCAACAACTACAGCTTCGACCCCGGCAACCCGGAAGCGGCGGATTTCATGTATCGCGTCGCGCTGGATGTGCTGAGGCATTATGATGTGGACGGTGTTCACTTCGACTACATCCGCTTTGCGGGCGACCGCTGGGGATATAATCCGGTGAGTGTAAGCCGGTTCAACGCGGCGTACGGACGCACAGGGCAACCCGCATATAACGACAGCGTCTGGTCGCAGTGGCGACGTGACCAGGTGACCCAGCTGGTGCGCCGAATCTATGCCTCTGCGGTTGCGTTGAAACCCTGGTGCAAGGTGACCGCTGCAACGATTACATGGGGTAACGGTCCCACCAGCGAGTCCGCATGGTTCTCCACCTCGGCTTACAGCGCGGTGTTTCAGGACTGGCGAGCGTGGACGGAAGAGGGCATTCTGGACATCGCCATCCCCATGTGTTACTACAACCATGCCAACTCCACCTACCGCACTTACTTCAACAACTGGATTACCTGGGCAAAGAACCATCGCTATAACCGCTCGGTAGCGATTGGGCTGGGGGCGTACATGAACACGCTCTCCAACACGCTCGCACAGATAGACCTTGTGCGCACGCCCACCGCGCAGGGCGGGTACTCGGACGGGGTGGTGTTCTACTCGTACGCCGCGCCGAACGTGGACGGCTCGGGTAACATCCAGTGGTATAACCCAACCGCCTACACAACGTTTGGAAATTACTTCGGGCAGTGGGAGCCGGTTCCTGCACTGCCGTGGAAGACCAGTCCGACCACCGGTATCGTGATGGGAGTTGCTTTGCGCGGTTCGGACCTGCAACCTCTGGACCGTGCCACGGTGACCCTGTTCCGCAGCGGTTTCTCGCGCTCTATGCGCGCGGACGGCAACGGCGCGTTCGCGTTCATCGACGTACCGCCGGGCACATATACACTGCGGGTGAGCGCATCGGGCTTGCCTGTGGTCAACCGGACGGTGGCGGTTTCGGCGGGTAGCGTGTGGCGCGAGACGGTACTCGCCGGTACTCTGGGTGGCGTGCCGTTGCCGATTGACGACCTGATTCAGCAGTCTGATGGGCTGGTGGTGATATTGCCCGATGTGCGCGTTGTCGCCGGTAATGACAGGCTGGGCGGGAGCATTTACGTGGAAGATGGACAGACGCCCACTGCCATCCGGGTGAACACGAACCCGGCGGTGCCCTGGATTGAAGGCGACCGCGTGGCTGTGCTGGGCACGCTTTCCACACAGGGCAACGAGCGCGTGATTGTGCCTGCGGCGATACGGCTGGTGGGAGTGGAAGCACCTTCTACTCACTCTCTGCAACTGCAGGTGGTATGGCAGCAGTGGCTGAGCGGTAGCGTGCCCGTGCAGGTGGACGTATTGCGCCGCGATGGTGCACTGGTCAAGCGATACACCTTCACGCCTGACGATACGGGTATCGTCACTTGGCCCAGGGACGGCGCGATAGCTCCGGGCTGGTACGATGTGCGCGTCAAGAGCTCGCACTGGTTGTCCGCGCGATTACGGGATGTTTTTCTGCCCACCACAGGAGCCGCCGAAATCTCGCTGGTTAACGGCGACGTGGACGGCGATAACGAGGTGACCCTGTACGACTTCGGACTGCTGGTGCAGGCTTTTGGCACGATGCCGGGTGACGCCCTCTGGAACCCCAACGCCGATCTGGACGGCGACGGCGAGGTAACGCTGTTCGACTTTGGTATACTGGTGAGCAGTTTCGGTTTGAGCGGAGAGTAGCAGGATGCGCCGACGGCTGTATCTGTGGCTGCGCAAGGTCTGGGCGGTGTTCAGCATCTACTTTCAGGACTCGCTGGCGTACCGTGGCCAGGCGGTGATATGGATACTCACCGATGTGGTGCCTGCGCTAGTGATGCCGCTGGTGTGGCTATCCGCGTATAACGGACGCTCCGCCATCGGCGGGTACGCGCCGGGTGAGATGGTGCTGTACTACCTGTGCATGGTCACCTTTACCAATTTCATCGTGGCGCACCTGATGTGGGATGTGGCGATGGAGATTAAGGAAGGGCAGTTCTCGGTGTATCTGGTGCGCCCCTTCAGCTACTTCCAGACCGTTTTCATCCGCAATCTGGCGTGGCGCGTCTTTCGCCTGGTTGTGTTTGTGCCAATGCTGGCTTTAGGCGTGTGGATTTACGCTCCGCACCTCACGCACGCGCGGTTTGAGTGGGGGACGACCTTCTGGCTATCGCTGCTGATGGGGCATGTGGTATCGTTTATGCTGGCGTATACGCTGGGACTGCTTGCGCTGTTCTTTCAAGAGGTGTTCAGCGTGTACAACATCTACTATATCCCGATGCTGTTCCTGTCGGGGCAGTTAGTGCCTATCGGCGTCTTCCCGGAGTGGCTACAGGCTTTGAGCCGGTACATGCCCTTCCAGTACACCGTCGCCTTGCCGACAGAGGTTTTTATGGGGCGCGTGCCGGAAACGCTGGCGTGGCAGGGCATCGGGATGCAGGTAGCATGGACGGTATCGCTGTATCTGTTGTCCAGGCTCTTCTGGCGGAAGGGGCTGTTATATTATACAGGTGTGGGGATGTGAAATGCGTCGTTACTGGCGTTTGTACAGGGTGTTCTGGCGTAACGGTTTTCGGCGCGAGATAGAGTTCCGCGCGAACTTCTGGGCGAAGGTCATCACCAACTTCGCGTGGCTGTTTTTCTTCATCGCGCTGGTGGAGGTTATTTACGCGCGCACCAATGCCATTGCC